>JBFRWR010000500.1:0-6118 GCA_051439685.1 Trichodesmium sp. | reverse complement strand
TCATTAGAAAAAGCAGAACGTTGAAACCCTTGAATAATCACACCAATAACACCACCCTCTATTGCTTTAGGAGCAAAAGCACCAGAAATAATAGTAGCGATCGCCCCAGGAATTTCCGTAATATTAGTCAAGAGAATAAATAGGGAAGCTAAAACATAAAGTACACACATCAAAGGTACAAGAGTACCCGCTACCATCCCAATACGTTGAATACCACCAATAATTACCAACCCTACCAAAACTACCAGCACCAAACCATAAACCCAACTAGGCAAACCTGGTAATACAGTAGCAACAGCACCATAAGACTGATTTGCTTGGAACATATTAGCACCACCGAAAGCAGCAGAAATGCACAATACAGAAAACATTACAGCAAGAACTTTACCTAAAGTTCCCCGTCCCATTTCTGCTAAACCTGCCGATAGATAGCGCATCGGTCCACCAGAGATAGTACCATCAGCTTTAACAATCCGGTATTTTTGAGCAAGAGTACATTCAACAAATTTACTGGTCATCCCAAAAAAACCAGCGAGCGTCATCCAGAATGCTGCTCCAGGTCCGCCGACACTGACTGCGACAGCTACACCTGCAATATTTCCTAATCCTACAGTCCCTGACAATGCTGCTGCCAAAGCTTGAAAGTGGGAAACTTCGCCTTGATCTTCGGGGTCATCGTATTTACCTTGGACGATATCAATAGCGTGTTTAAAAGCACGAATATTGATAAATTGCATCTTGATGGTGAAAAAAATTGCACCAATTATTAACCAGAGAACAATTAAAGGAAAACCACCAATACTAAAGAAAAGAATACTAAATATTACATTTACAAAATTGGAAAAAGTTTGATCTATACTTTTGATAAAACTATCTGTTGTTTCTGGTTCTGCTGCTAAAGCAACAGTTGGTATTAACAGAAACAGGAGTATATATAGCCAACTTTGTCTTTTCATTTGTAACTTTACCTGCTAATCATTTTTCTTAACTAAACAGTTATACCATACAAGTATTAATATTCAGTCATAGTTAAAGAAAGCATTAAACTTTGTTATAATAAGTACCTTGGCAAAATTATTTCATAGAGTTATAGAAAAGGGAAAAGAAAAATATATCTTGGTAGTAAATATAACAATAATTTTGCATCCCTCAATCTAATTAGTATAACCAATCATTGGGCATAATTGCTAAATTATATCTGACTACATATTAGTTTTAAAGCTAGATATGTTTTTGTTATTTCCTCAAAAAATCTGAAAAATATTCGACTCATTCCTGTTATATAGGAAAATTAATTTTTTATGTTCCTATATCAAATGTAAATTCTATCTTGAGGATTAATTTGCAGAAATCATTTCTCCTGTTTGTAAACGTTTCATATAATTTTCTAGGTCTGTTGCGACTTTACCACAAAGGAAATAAGCGCCGAGCAAACTAGGAAAAGCGAGAGTTATTTTCATAGCATCAGCAAATTGAATTACTGCTTCTGGATTAGTAACTGTACCAACGAAAACACCTATTAAAAACAAAACTTTATATATAATCACACTCCGATCTCCAAATAAATATTGCCAGCAAACTTGACCATAATAACTACTAGAAATCATGGTAGACAAAGCAAACAAAAATATACAAACTGTCAAAATAGCAGGAAACCAACTAATAACAGAAGTAAAAGCAGCTAAAGTCAATTCCGAACCACCAATATTAGCAAATTCTGGATTATTGTAAACCCCAGTAATAATAACCACTAAAGCAGTCATATTACAGATGACTATAGTATCAATAAATGGTTCTAGTAATGCTACAATACCTTCCCGAACAGGTTCATCAGTTTTTGCCGTAGCATGAGCGATCGCTGCCAAACCCAACCCCGCTTCATTAGAAAACGCGGCGCGTCGGAACCCCTGCACTAGCGCCCCAACCAAACCACCTGCAAGAGCTTGGGGAGCAAAAGCACCATGAATAATGCTAGCTAAAGCATTAGGAATAGCAGTAAAGTTAGACAAAATCACCCATAAAGCAGCCAAAAAGTAGACACCACACATTGCAGGTACGATCGCAGCAGCCACTCCAGCAATACGTTGGATACCTCCAATAATTACCAACCCCACTATTAATACTAGAACTAATCCATATATCCAGGTTCTTTCGGCAACAAATGGTAAGACATTAGCAACAACTACTTGAGACTGGTTAGACTGAAATATACTCGAACTACCTAATACCGCCAAAATATTCAAAAATGCAAACATTCCTGCTAAAATTTGACCAAAACTTTTTTGTCCTAAATCAGCTAAACCTATTGACAGATAATACATTGGTCCTCCGGCAATTGTACCATCTAGTCTAATCATCCGATATTGTTGAGCCAGGGTACACTCAATAAACTTGGTACTCATACCTAAGAAACCTGCGATCGTCATCCAAAAAGCTGCACCCGGCCCTCCCAAACTAATAGCAATAGCAACTCCAGCAATATTTCCTAACCCTACAGTTCCAGATAGGGCAGTAGCGACAGCTTGAAAATGGGAAACTTCACCTTCGTCATTGGGATCATCATACTTACCTAAAATAACATCAATAGCGTGTTTAAAGGCTCGAAGATTAATAAACTGCATTCGGATAGTAAAAAAGAGACTACCACTAATTAGCCAAAGTACAATAAGTGGTATGCCTTGGTCGCCTCCAATACTATAAAAAATAATAGCATCTATATTTTTTAAGAATTGGGAAAAAGTAGCAGAAATCCAATCTAACATTTAGTTTAGTAATTCCTAATTTTAATTCAAGCATGAGTTAATTTTAGCACTTAAAGATTGTTTTTTCGGTAAATTTTAAAGAGTTTTTTCACGCTGATGTGTCCCCTTTTAAGAGGATGAAAAGAATAAACTTCAGTATTTCAAGCCTTTACCTTGATCCGAAGATATTGTTTTGCTACGCGACATGAAAATAGATAATCTCTGATTATTATAGATAATAGCAGATTATAGACAACAGTTATTACCCCTCTCAAAAAAGTAGTGATAAATGCAGTTCATATGCAGACAATAAAAGTAATTTAGCAACCAATCTCCTGAAATATTTAGGGTAAAAAAAATTCACTCTTGTGAGAATTAATGGAAAAAACTATTCTGACTTCTCTTGAGCAGCTTGATTAAAAATTGCTGTTAGAGGTAAGATATAGGTATTTGTAATCATGTTATAATATATTGTATTCACCCCAGTTCTATTTCCAAAGTTAACTGTAATTTATAAAACATCAATAAGACCATAAAGCAGTTAACTTTGTTACAATTTTCCATAATTCTAGTTCTTTTAATTATATTCAATTAAGAAAAAACTTTACGAATAAATCATCTAATTTGTATTGATTAATACAGCTAATTAGGGATTAAAGCTTTGAAATAGATACTATTATTTGTCTTGATAACAAATAACTAAATTTGCAAGAATTAAATGTTAATTAATCATTAAATAATTATTGAGTTATGTAAATATTCGCAGATAAATCTTCATGGAATCAAATGTAATTTAAGAATACCATCATTATGAGTGATTTCTTGACATAAAGTGTAAAATGTGATAAAATTAATGCTTATATAGGTGCTTTATTGATATTAAGTTGAATTGTTAAGTAATCATTGAGAAATTCTAGTATAAAATCACACTTGTATTGTATCTCATCAACCATTTACAATTGCCAAACTATATAATAGAAAAAAAACACTATGAAAATTCTACTTTCAGAGAATTCAGATAAACATCAAATCCAATTACCAGATCCCATTAATAAATCAGAGATAGCAGATCAAATGCAACAAATGAGTTTGATGATTGCCGAATCCCTACATCAAGAAGGTCAAAATCAGGAGGATTCTAGTATGAATATATCGGCTGTAACTACCCCAGTACCAGAAAATCAACAAGATATAGATGATGCAGTGGGAGCATTATTTAAGCAAATGTCTCGTTATCCTCTTTTGAGCCAAAAAGAAGAAATAGAATTAGCCAGGCAGATCCAAGAGTTAGTCATCTTTGAACAACTGCCAGAGAAACTGGCAAATGACTTAGGGCGACTACCTACAAAACTTGAAGTAGCAGAAGCCTCAGGTTTGACAGAAATACAACTAGAACATCGCCTACATCAATGTCGTGCTGCCAAACGTCGAATGATTAGCTCCAACCTCCGTTTAGTAGTTTCCATTGCCAAACGTTATCTAAATCGGGGGGTACCTTTTCTAGACTTGATTCAAGAAGGAGCATTAGGACTAAATCGCGCCACAGAAAAATTTGATCCAGAAAAAGGTTACAAATTTTCTACTTACGCCTATTGGTGGATTCGTCAAGGAATAACTCGCACTATTGCTAATCAAGGGCGTACTATTCGCCTACCAGTTCATGTAGTTGAACAGATTAACAAACTTAAACGAGTGTACCGCGATTTAAGACGCAGTTTAAATCGTCTTCCAAGTGATGCAGAAATTGCTCAAGAACTAGAAATTTCCCACCAACAACTGCGTAATCTCCAGCAAATTCGTCGAAAAACTCTCTCTCTCAATCATCGTTTAGGTACTGACGAAAATACCGAACTATTAGACTTCTTAGAAGATAACGAAAATACTACTCCTGAAGCGCAAATGAACGATATGATGATGCGCCAGGATATCTTAGAGGTATTAAATCATGTATTAAGCGATCGCGAACAAGATGTAATTACTCTCCGGTATGGTTTAATGACAGGAGAACCTCATACTTTAGATGAGGTGAGTCGGATGATTAATATCTCCCGCGAACGAGTACGACAAATTCAAGCTAAAGCAATGCGAAAGTTACGTCGTCCTCAAGTAGCTGAACGTTTAAAAGGATGGTTAAATCGTTTTTGATAATAGGGAATAGGGAGTAGGGAATAGGGAACAGTGGGAAAAACATTTCCTAGTCTAAAATTAGTCATCGATCTGTGTCCCAATCAATTCTTCCTTAGCTATAGCATTCAGCGATTAGCTGAAATCAAAATACTCTGATCAATTTTTTATAGGACTTACGCAGTACAACGTATTTTCGTCATTGCGACCGATAGGGAAGCAATCTCAAGTCCTAGTTTTTCGTACCTCATGCGTAAGTTCTGTTTTAGCTGATAAAATCTTACTTTTAACTTTTGACTGTCTTGAGTGTGTCTTACATTCTGTTGGCGAAGCCTTTCCCCAGGAAATGGAGACCTCAGAATTACACACTCGATCCATGAGTTCCGTGAAACGGTATTAAATTATGTCCCTGAATGAACTAAAGTTGCGTGCTGCAACACCAGCAGATGTACCTGTAATATTTGAGTTAATTAAAGCCCTAGCTGAATATGAGAAATTATCTCATGCTGTTACAGGTAACGTTGCTTCCCTGGAAGCTCATTTGTTTGGTAAACCGGGTAGCGATAAGTCTCATCATCGTCCTTATGCTGAGGCTATTATTGCCGAATTGTCAGGCCAAGCTGTTGGTTTTTCTTTATTCTTTCATAATTATTCAACTTTTCTCACCCAACCTGGAATTTATATAGAAGATTTATTTGTGTTACCTGAATACCGGGGACGGGGTATCGGGAAACGACTGGTAAGTTATGTAGCAGAATTGGCCGTATCTCGAAACTGTGGCCGTTTGGAGTGGAGTGTTTTAGATTGGAATGAACCAGCGATCGGATTTTATAAACGTATTGGTGCGTCAATTTTAGATGAGTGGCGTATATGTCGTGTGACTGATGATTCTCTCAGCAATTTAGCATCTGGACAGCAATTATAGCTCAAGTTAGAAGTTAAAAGTTAAATCATTTCTGTGATTCAGCCAAGAGAAGAGCCAGAATGTCCTAACACTAATGGCAACTGCTATAGCAATTCCCAAAAAGAGTGAGGTACAAAATTCCTTGGTTTTAGGGAGTAGGGAGTAGGGAAGATGAGGAAATGGGGAGTAGGGTAAGAGAAAAACAACTGTACCTTAGTAATTTGAGAAACGCTATATATGAAAATTTCAGATTAAAATTAAAAATTTAGTACCGCTACAAAATTCTGAGTTCTCAATGATTCAGAATTTTTTGTGTGTAGTGGCTAAATCTATTCAACTTGACTATTAT
>JBFRWR010000499.1:0-4467 GCA_051439685.1 Trichodesmium sp. | reverse complement strand
TGTCTAAAAGTTAGCGTGGATATTTACAGGAAATTTAAGTTTTTTTCTGGCTCAATTGCCTTCCTGTTTGTTGCCTGTTGCCTGTTGCCTGTTGCCTGTTGCCTGTTGCCTACCTTTTCTATACAATACCGATGCTACCGGACATGATATAACTCAAGGGCAGAGGGAAGTTTTGTATTGTATGTGCTTAACTTTATCCCTAATTAGGGCTTGCTGATTAAAGATTAAAGCATTGACTGATAAAGGTTTGAGCAATTTTTAGCCCGTAAAAAGTACCAGCTTTTGGGTTAATAGAGGAGAAAAAGTGAGGATTTTGGGTAGATTATGGCAGAAAAATTAAAGGACTATTCTGACTCCTGTCTCCTCTATAATTCCCACTTCTCCTGATGACTGAGGACTACCATTATCCATAAGACTTTTTCAGCAAACCCTAATTACAATTTCTCACCTCAAAACCAGAATTCTTCTTAACTGTAATTCCACAACAATATTCTATAAGACTCTTACCTTTACCAATATTATTCTCAATCAAATTTCCCCAAACCCTACTCCCTTCCCGGTGCAAAATTATAATCAGTAAATCCGTGCAGCATAGTTTATAGAAAAATTTGCCTAGGTAATCTTCTAGCAGAAAGGGAGTAGTGGAAAGAAGACACATTTTTTTGGTGTTGGTAATTGATAGGATGATTTTATGCTAGGGGTGATACCCCTCACTTAATCTGGTTAAATATTTAGAGATATCAGAAACAGATTACTATTCAAGTTTCATTTTTAAATTTACCAAAGCTTTTTTTTGTTTGCATTACTTTAAGCATCATTGACAAAAAATACCACAAATTTTACTATTGCTTTATACGCAATAGTAAGAAAATTATGTGTATTGGTACTAAAGAAGCTGCTTCTCTTTTAAATATTTCAACTCAAAGGGTACGAGTCTTAATCAAAGAAGGTCGGATTCAAGGCGCTAGAAAAATCAATGGTCGCACTTGGGTCATTCCACTATATAAAGGAATGCCAAGAATTTCTAGTAAAAAGCGCGGACCTAAACCCCGTTGGCAATCATGTAGACATTCTGGCAAAAATACTATTCATTTCAATCGTCCTAATATTGCTGTGAATAAAAAGGAGAAAAATACCGATCTTGATGTACTTTCTGCTAAACGAGGAACTAAGACTTTAGCCAGAGGTCACGAAATTGAGATTCACGGTCCGTGTAAAATTGTTTATCGACCTGATCAACCTCACTCTTGTGGAGCTACGGTCTGGATTGAGACTTTGGCAACGGCAACAATGTTTAATTTTGATGGTAGAGTTGAGCAAGTTGAAAGTAGATGGATTGGAGAAGAGTAGTCGATGTGAAAAATTGATAAGAAAAATATTGAGCAGCTAATAGCAATATCAGACTGATTTGTAGGCATAGATAGCCTTCGCGTAAGTATTGCAGAGAATAGAAGTGTTTAAATCAAATTAATATTCAGATTAAAAATATATTTTTTATAGAATAAATTACAAAGAAACCTGGTTGCGAAGAAAAATCCTTCAGAGGTACTGATTAACTGATAACTTAAATGACCGTACTTCCTACTCCCTCTTCTTGACATTTTAATTGACTAAGAAGAAATATTCTGGATATTGTTTAGCTACTAAAGCAGATAAATACAAAATAACTGCTAAACCTAAACTTGCCCAAGCTGCTGTTTCTTTCTGCCAAGGCAATTAAAAATATTTTTCAATCATATCATGTCCGGTAGCATCGGTATTGTATAGCAAAGCTAGGGAGTAGGGAGTAAGGGGTAGGGAGTAGGGAGTAGGTATGGAGGGAACAGGTAGAAAAACTTAACCAAGAGCCAGAAAAAAACTTAGATTCCCTGTAGATATTTACCGTAACTTTTACACAAACGATACCAACGGACATGATATCAGATATAAGAAAAAGGGCGTTGGTCAATCAAGGTATGAAAATAAAAATTGAACAATCTCAAATATTTGTTATTCAATAGTTTAGCAATTACCAAAAAATACAAATCATACCCTAATTTACCAATGCCAGAAAAAGAATGTACCGCCAATTCTTTGTAATAATAAAACTTGCCAAACTGAACCAATATAAAGTGCAGCAATACTTGATACTATCGTCAAAATTTGTAACCAGAGATAACGATTTATATTAAACTTCCCATAGTCATACCATTTGGTAGAAACAATTAAAGTTCCCACAAAATAAACAAAAGTTCCAACAAATAAAACTCCTGTAGAAAAAATTCCAATATAGGGAAGTTCAAAATTTGCTATTTCCGAACTAACATATATAGTTAATAAAATTAAAGAAGCAGACATCGCCCTGGGAATTACATCCTTTTCGGTAAAACGAATCATGTAACAAAGAGGCGTAATAACTACAGAAAAACCCAGACAAGTTTCCAAATCAATAATAGCAATAAAACCCAGAAGCGAACTTTGATAAACAACTGTAGTGAGCGCCCAAATTATGAACAATATGAAACTATCAAGATAATAAGGATAAGTATTTTTATCATTAACAAGCTTTTGGAAAAAATTTCCATGTAGAGAGTGACTAAAACTAATAGCACCAATTAACCCTAAACAACCAGGAAAAACAATAAATTCACCTATTCCTGTTAAGAATTTGCCACCAACAATAGCACCAAAACAAACAAAGTAAATAATAATTTCATAACACCACCCTGGAATAAGTCTCAGAATAGGAATTAAATATAGAGAAGCTAACCATCCCACTGCCAACACAAGTAAAACTGATGCGATAGTCAAGATAATATTTGTAAAAGTCACAAAACCAGCATTTTTTTGAACTATGTTTGTTTGTCTTCCCGGTGTAACTATTTCGTAGTTATTAGACATCTCCGAAAAAGAATCTGAAGCTCTGATTTTGTCTAGGTAAAAATCTAATTTCTGGAGATTTCTATTAGTTAACTGTATAATCTCTTCTAAGCTTAACTTTTCCCCAACAATAAGTTGAGATTTTCCCAAGTAATATTTTGTTTCTGTTATTGCCTGAGTTTCTGAAAGTACACCCCTTTTTTCTAGTTCCTCAATAGTAGTAATACTGTATCGAATAGAAATTAATTTTTGAACTTTTTCTGGTGGAAGGTTATCAAGATTATTAGACTTGTCGCTTTATAACTTAAAAAAATCCCCAAAAACTTTGTTCTGTAAGGATTATAGCTATTGGCAATTAAAAACGCTGGTAATTATTGTCCTGTCTGGGTTTGAGCTATTTTTTGCCTCTATTTAGCGACAACTCTATTAATATTAATTTTGGGAAAGACTGACATTAGGGGTTAAAATCGAAAATAGAACCACTAAAAATCAACTAATTAGCCGACGCATCATAATATATAGTTTGGTAGAAAATGCTATACTTAGATGGTACTTCGATTATTAACTAATTAACACAGACTAAATAACTTTATTGTTTCCCTTACCAAAACTCAAGTAAGTATCAGTAGCCAAAACCTTTTCTTATGTCGTTACAACTACACAAAAAAGACGACTAAAGTCATTACTACGAACAAAAAAAACGCCCCCCAAAAATGGAGAGCGTTATTATTAGCTAATAAATTAGTTAACTAAAAAATTAACCCTTGATAGCAGGAGCTTCAGCAGCAGCTAAATCTAGAGGGAAGTTGTGAGCATTACGCTCGTGCATTACTTCCATACCTAAGTTAGCGCGGTTGATGATATCTGCCCATGTATTTACTACACGACCACTGGAGTCGATGATAGACTGGTTGAAGTTAAAACCATTCAAGTTGAAGGCCATTGTGCTGATTCCTAATGCTGTGAACCAGATGCCTACTACTGGCCATGCTCCTAAGAAGAAGTGTAAGGAACGGCTGTTGTTGAATGAAGCATATTGGAAGATTAAACGACCGAAGTAGCCGTGAGCTGCTACGATGTTGTAAGTTTCTTCTTCTTGACCGAACTTGTAACCGTAGTTTTGAGATTCAGTTTCAGTTGTTTCACGAACTAAGCTGGATGTTACCAAGCTTCCGTGCATGGCGCTGAATAAAGAACCACCGAATACACCTGCTACACCTAACATGTGGAATGGGTGCATTAAGATGTTATGCTCTGCTTGGAACACAATCATGAAGTTGAATGTGCCAGAAATTCCTAAAGGCATTCCATCGGAGAAGCTACCTTGACCGATTGGATAGATTAAGAATACTGCTGTTGCTGCTGCTACAGGTGCAGAGTAAGCAACACAGATCCAAGGACGCATACCTAAACGGTAGGATAATTCCCACTCACGACCCATGTAGCAGAATACGCCAATGAGGAAGTGGAAAATTACTAGCTGGTAAGGGCCACCATTGTAGAGCCACTCATCTAAGCTAGCTGCTTCCCAGATAGGGTAGAAGTGTAGACCAATAGCGTTGGAGGAAGGAACTACTGCACCGGAAATAATGTTGTTTCCGTAGAGTA
>JBFRWR010000498.1:0-13659 GCA_051439685.1 Trichodesmium sp. | reverse complement strand
TACAATCCGGTTATATAGTATATGTTCATAATTGCTGTCTACACTTCAATCTCCGCGTCTCCGTGTCTCCGTGTCTCCGCGTCTCCCTACCATACAATAATTATTCAACCGGATTTGATATTAGGGGTGGGTCCCCTACTCCCTACTCCCTGTTTTCTGGAGATGTCTAATTAATTAAGTGATATTAAACTCAATCATCATCTGTTCTACCTGAGCAGCTACCAGACGATCAGGATCATCTTTCAAATTGGGCAATAACTCCACCAATGCACGTTGAGATGCCATCCGTAAATAGGCTAGAGCAGCTTCTCGCACAAAACCTGTAGGATGACGCAAACAAACTAAAGTTTGTTCTGCAGTTAGACTCCAACGAGCCGAACAAGCCATCTGTAAACAACAAGCTAAAGCCCAGTCAGAAAGAAAATGACGCAAATCTAGTAGGTATCTCAAGCGATCGCTAGGAGCCATTGGTTGATAAATTATCATCTCAGATAAACTACTTAATTTTTCCCCATAACTATTCTGATCTAAGATATCAATCAGCGATCGCTTACAAGAAAGATCTACTGTATTATCCAAAATCTCCAAACCACGCGCCACATTTGAGCGAGAATCAGACTTAATATTAAAAGCTGCTGCCTGAATAGAACCCAATGGGTAAAGAAACTTCATTAACAAGAAACACCGTTCTATGGCATCAAGCTCCAATAACTTGAGAGAGCGAATCAATATTTCTGTATAATCTATTGTCAAATGTCCATTACCTTCAGTAGGAGTAGCTTTCACAGTAGTTGACATCAGATCGACTCCAAACAAATCTACGATCCCTGCATAAATTTGTCCCATAAACATCAACTCTTGCTCAACTAAAATTTCGACTCCACTACGTCCTATCCGTTCCAATACCCCTTCAATACCAACTTCTCCAGGCATTTTCAACAAAATCCGCATAATGTTACGGCGTGTGACACCCCAAGTAGTCATCATTCTACTGACGAGAGCATCTAAAGCTTCAATAGTACCAATCTCCCCAATCGCAGTCCAAGCTTGTAGTCGCATTAATTCTGATTTATGAGGATCATCTGCCAACTTAACCAGCATCGGAATTCCATCATTACCTAATCTCACTAATGCTTGTAATGCAGCTTCTCTAGTTGACTTATAGGATAAACCCCGCAACAGAGAAGGATAATAACTCTCTAAATGAGTCGAAGCAATGACATCCATACAATATTTTCGCACCCGTAACGATTCATCCTGTAATAAATTAGGAATGTATAATCGTAACCCTTGCAAATAATCTGCTTCTCCCAAAGCACGAACTCCCATTACTCTTTCCTTTTCTACCTTGGAAGTAATCATTCTGCGTAAAACATTAGTTGATTCAGCTTTTTGTTCTATATCTCCTCGACGCATGATTAAAGCTGCAGCTGTACCTCTGACTACTGGATCTACTGAAGGTTGTAAATAAGGTCGCAATTGACTAATATCTGGCTCTGCTTCAGTAATCCAAATATAACGTAGTGCTAAAGCCAAAACTTCTGGTGGTACTGACATCTTGGTTAGTGACACCACTTTTTCAAGATAAGCTGGGTTAGGATGATTTAACATTACTTCCAGACTTTGAGACTGTAATGCGGGTGACATTAACTGTAACAGTGGAGCTAATATTTCACCTACATTTTTTTTGTCTATTTGACTGAGTAGCTCAATACAAGAACGTTTATTTTCTTCTGAAGTACCCTTTTCCAAAGTTTCTATTACTGAGCGTTTTAATGCTCGCATATCTACATCTAAAACACCGAATCTTCCTTTCCCTGCACTTCTAACTAACAATCCCACATATTTGTTTCTAATTAACCAGATTACTCCTAACCAAACAAAACCCGATAGAATAATTGCGATGACAAATATTAGACCTTGCTGATCTTGAAATCCATTGTCACTAGAATCTAGTATCAATCTACAAAACCACAGAATTGCTAAGATTATTAATCCACTCAAACCTGTAGAAAATGGTTCCGCAACTCCATTTACCATTGTTTGCACATCACTACGAATATTCTCTGGGAGCGGTTGGAATAAAACAGGTCCGGTTGTTTCTATTAATGTATAGTGTAATAACTCATCTAAAAATCTCAGAATTACTAATCCTATAAATACTGAAAATAATCCTGTTATTGCACCTGTAAAAGAAAATACACCTAAAGCTATTGCTCCTACAGGTAGCACCAGCGCTGTACCGAAAACACCTATTCTTTCTACTAGACGACTAGAAGCAAACCATTGAGTTGCGACTTGACAACTACTCAAAATTCCTTCAAATAAGCCTAAGAAACTTGCTATTGTACTCGCTCCACCAATCGCTTCATTTTGCAATTCTAGTTGATAAAAGAACTGAAAATCTATTAGTACATACAAGATTTCTGCTATTACGAAAAAGATGATTAATGGTAGTATGTAACCTTGTAATGGCCCCTTAACTTTTCTCGTAGAAAATTCATGCTCATCGTCTTCTGGTACCCAACGGCTAGAGTCAGGAAAAGACTGATTATATTTTTCTGATAAATATAACAATATTCCTGAGCCAAAAAGTACCATTAAGCCAGATAATATTGTGACATTATTAATCCCAACAAACTTTAAGATTAAAGGTAGAGAAAATCCACTAATTACTCCTGCTACTAAAAAACCACTACTAATTATTGGATATGTTCTCTTAATTTCTCTGATATTAAATAATTGATTAGCTGTAATTGATGTATTTAGATCGTTCAGCAAATAACTAGCTTCTACCCATAACCACATAATAAAAGTAGTAAGAAAAGCTAAATTAAGACCTGCTATTTCTACATTATCAATACCTATTCCCAACCGAAATAGAAATAGAGGTGCTGCCATGAGCAAGAGAATTACAACTATTACTCGCCTTAGAGGTAATACTTTTTGTAGCCAGGAATAGATAAAACCCAGTCCTGAACCTATACCAGCACTTGCTATATAAATCCATGGTAATTTATCAGCTCCATATTGGTCTAAGAAGAGACTAACTGTACTTAGTTCTAACCAAATTAATCCTACAGAAGTAAGAGTATATACCACAAACATTAGCAAGGTCCGCTCTACTTCCTCTGTACGGAGATTGAGAGAACTTAAAAATTTTTGCCCCAATCCTGTAGAATCTTTTAACCTTGTCAGTTCCATGTAGTTTACTGAATTTTGTCTAAAGTGTATACTTGAATAGTATACTTTTGCCTCAATTAATAGTTGAAATCCTCTCCTAAGATATCTTAGAAGAGGAATAGACTTAAATAAGTAAAGTTGCTTTCGATGACTAACTTTGCCAATCCTAATTTTTGCTGCTAGATAGCTTTCAATAATTAATAATTAATAATTAACAATTAATAATTACCTCTTCTTATAAAAAAGAGGATTGGCTAAAAGGAATTTTTTTTCTTCTCTGGGTTGAGGGATGGCGAGGAGACCTCGCCATCCCTCAACCGCTTTTTTCTCCATGAATGGAGAGGATTTATACCTTAATTTTTCGGTAACTAAGAAATTGGTCTTAAATTATTCTTGCATTTAGCCTAACAAATATTCTTGGCGTTGGTGAATCGAACTATAAAATCTTATAATAAACAGGGTTTGTTGGAGAAAAATCCTAATATTGTCAGCAATCTAATACAAACCTAGTTTCTATGGTTGGAAAAATCATAGCTAAAACCACCAACGCCATATTCTTAAGTATTAAGTTTTACTTTTTAGGAGATAACAACATCATCATACTACGTCCCTCCCTCTTCGGGGCTTGCTGAACTTCAGCTAAGTCTTTTAAATCTGTTGCCATCCTTTTCAATAAATCTTCTGCCAGGTTACTATGTTGTATTTCTCTACCTCGGAACATAATAGTGGCCTTAACCTTATCACCAGACTTAAGAAACCGCTCTGCATGAGATAAGCGAACTTTATAGTCATGCTCCTCAATTTTATAGCGCATTTTCACTTCTTTAAGCTCTGCGTTATGCTGCTTCTTTTTGGCCTCCTGTGCCTTCTTTTTCTGCTCAAACTGATACTTACCATGGTCCATGATTTTACAAACTGGTGGGTCAGCGTCAGGAGCAATGAGAACCAGATCAAGCTCTTTTTCTTCGGCCATCTGTAAGGCTTCTCTTGTATCCAAAATTCCCAATTGCTTGCCATCTGAATCGATAGCTCTAATTTTGGGAACTCGAATATTGTCGTTAATTTGGGGTTGATTACGATTACTTCTTTTTTCGATTGGCATTAATTAGGATATTAAAACGATTTTTCAGAAGGACATCCGTGCCAAATTTGGCTACGGTATTTATAGCGCTACGGGCAAGTCAGAAGTCAGAAGTAATATCTGATGATCATTTGAGCATTTAGGAATGTCCTAAGCTTTGCTTCGACTGCTATAATTATTTAAACTCTCGATCTTGACTTTAAAAAGATATTAGGAGAGATTTTTGCTTTTATTGCTCTTAACTCAGACTAGACTTTTAATAATCTAAATCCTTGTTAGAGATAACCCAAAAGATTTTTACTTTTACTTCTACGAACTAACCAACAAAAAGCTAGTCATAATTTATATTATCTGTTCTAGTAAACTTACTCAACATGGCTTTAGACCTAGCTTTCTACTCTGCTGAGTTATCGTTTATATTACATAATTTTTTTTTGTTAGGAATTTTTAGTTTATAATAAAATTTTACCACAATCTAACACTTTTATGCAACTTTTATGCAAGGCTATTAATCTATCTGATATTTGTCAATCAAATCCCTAAAGTTTAATAATAATAAGGTAAACATTATTATTACTAATAGGTATATATGTCTGGTGATTTGCAAATCTTAATATTTAATTATTAAAATGTATAGTGACTAACATTACTAGCAACTGGCAACAAAAAATAGGTAATCAACGAGACTGGGTATGGCGAGGTTGGCAAACTCGCTATACTTATGCTCGATGCCAAAATCAGGAAACTTTAGAAGGCCATAAAATCGAAAACCCCCCTTTACTACTTTTGCATGGTTTTGGAGCATCAATAGGTCATTGGCGACACAATATCAATGTCTTAAGTCAAAAACATACAGTCTATGCTTTGGATTTAGTGGGTTTTGGTGCTTCAGAAAAAGCGATCGCTAATTATGATAGTAGCTTTTGGGTAGAACAAGTATACGAATTTTGGCAAACTTTTATTCAAGTACCAGTAATTTTAGTAGGTAACTCTATTGGTTCATTAATTTCTCTAGTTGCTACTGCTAACTATCCAGATATGGTTGCAGGACTGATAATGATTAGTCTGCCGGATCCAGCAGCTCAAGCAGAAGTAATTCCACCTAAGTTTTTACCTATTGTGGAGTTAGTTCAAAATATTGTTGCTTCCCCACTTTTGTTAAGAGGTTTATTTTTTATAATTCGTAGACCTTCAATAATTCGTCGTTGGGTTAAACTTGCCTATAGTAATCCTAATCTAATTACAGAAGAATTGGTAGATATATTAGCAGAACCGTCTAGAGATCGTGGTGCTACCCGTGCTTTTTGTATTTTATTTAAGATTATGGGTAGTTGGAAGCTGGGTCCTAGTGTAAAAGCTGTCATCCCTACTCTGAAAGTACCTATACTACTAATTTGGGGCAAGCAAGATTTATTAATTCCTCGGAAGTTGGCTAATCCTAGTCAATTTACCCAGCTTAATCCCCGTTTACAATTGAAAGAATTGGATAATGCTGGTCATTGTGCCCATGATGAATGTCCTGAAATAGTTAATCATCTGATTCTTGATTGGATTGTTCAACAAATACAGGAAGATTAATAATTATGTAATAGAAAAGTTTGATTAGCCCACTTTCCAAGGCCAAGGTGTTTTCACTTCTTGACTAAACTTATCTAAACAATTAATGAAAATTTTACTGTCAATTACTCCTCAATATATTTGATAATTGCTTTGATTTGCACATTCTATATAATCCAGAATATAAATTATTGAAATTTTGCAAATTTTGAGAGTTGTTGTTTCTAATTTATTTGCCTTTCCTAGGGAATATTTGGTGAAACAAGTCTAGTTTAGTTTAAATATATTAACTATATTTCTCTTTTTTTAAGTTTGTATTTTATTTTTTATATAGCAATATTATAGCAATGCTAAATATGATGAATAGAGCATTTATCAGATTCATAATATATATTTTTTTATTGTGATATGTTTGCTATTCGCTAAAATTATTTAATATTTCACAAATTAAATAAGATAGTAATCCGCTCATAGGTTCTAACAAATTAAAAAGTAAATAAACCAACTTGAAACTCCCACCTGTTGCCTCTTCCCTGTTCCCTGTTCCCTAAAAAGCAGTAAGATTTTTGCCACGAATAAAATAGGATTGCTATATTACTATTTTTGATAGAATTAGAAACTTTATCTGCTACAGAATATATTCAATGAGTAAAACTTCTATTCGTCCTGCTCTCATAACTAAAGTAATACCCGACTCTATCAGCTCCGAAATAGGGTTTCAACCAGGAGACGCGATCGCCTCTATTAATGGACAACAACTACGAGATCTGATCGACTATCAATATATTTGTGCTGACGAATATCTAGAAATAGAAGTCTTAGATGCTAAAGGTAAAGTTCACCTGATCGAAATAGAAAAAGACTATGACGAAGACCTGGGGTTGGAATTTTCTACAGCTCTATTTGATGGTTTAATTCAATGTAATAACCGTTGCCCGTTTTGCTTCATCGATCAACAACCTCCAGGTAAAAGAGAAACTCTCTACTTTAAAGATGATGACTATCGTCTTAGTTTTCTCTATGGTTCTTATCTGACTTTAACTAATCTTCCGCAACGAGAATGGGAAAGAATTGAACAAATGCGACTTTCTCCTCTCTATGTTTCTGTTCATGCTACTGAACCAGAATTGCGATCGCGTCTTTTAAAAAATTCTCGTGCAGGTAAAATACTTGAACAAATTCAGTGGTTCCAAGAAAGGCGACTACAAATACACGCTCAAGTTGTGGTTTGTCCAGGAATTAATGATGGTATTCATCTCGAACGTACATTATTAGATTTAGCTAATTTTCATATAGGAGAAATTCCCGCAGTAGCATCTGTCGCAGTTGTCCCTGTAGGGTTAACTCGCTTTCGTCCCACGGAAGATGAACTAATACCCGTTACTACTGCAAAAGCAGAAGAAGTCATAGAGCAAGTGCAAGAAATTAAGGCCAAACTCAGACAAACCTCTGGGACTAATTGTATCTGGTTAGCTGATGAATGGTTTTTGATTGGCCGTCGAGAATTGCCCCCTGCCTGCGAATATGAAGATTATCCTCAAATTGGTAATGGAGTCGGTTCGATTCGGTTGTTTGTATCACAATTTGAAACTTATGTCAAAGAAGTTTTAGCACAAAACATTTGCTTAAGCACTCCAAGAAAATTAACTTGGGTAGTAGGAAATGCAGTAGAAAAAGCATTTTTAGCGATCGCTGAACAACTAAATAAAATTGAAGGATTGCAAGTAAATATGGTAGCCTTATCTAGCAATTATTGGGGACAAGACATCACGGTAACTGGCCTATTAACAGGCCAAGACCTGTTAGTAGGATTGCAGGGACGAGACTTAGGAGAAGGAATATTATTACCGTCAGTAATGCTGAAACAAGGGGAAAATCTATTTTTAGATGACATGACCCTAGAAGAGTTATCAGCCCAACTCCAGACAAATATCTGGCCAGTTGCTGGAGTAGAAGAATTAATATTAACTGCTATAGGCGATCGCTGAGTTAACAAATTAAGTAGTTATTTTATAGAAAAATTCCTAATTTTCAGTAATTAATTTAACTTTTCACCTTTAATTTTGGCAAAGTAGTGAACTGATTAGTTTAGAATATCTGTTGGACTTGGAGACTAATAAAAAAATCCATGAGTGTTTATCGTAATATTGTAGTGATAGGAGTAATTGGAGCAATTATTTCAAATGCAGGCCAGGGTTCTTCAACCCCACCACCTGTGCAACCTGAAGGTAATGCTCCTGAAAATTCAATTTTAGATCCAGAAGTGGTGAAACAGGAATCTGAGGTGACAGAAACTCAAGGAGTCAAGTCAAATAGTGATTCTTTGGAAGAAGGCAAATTCCCACCTCAAGGTAGTTTATTAGAAAATTTAAAGTCAAATTCTACTTCATCTTCATTAGGCACAGAAATAGAATCAAAAAGAAATTTAGAATTGAATCTCAATCAAAAGTCATCTGATTTGAAGACTAATCAAGAGACAATTTCTGCTATAAAAAACCTTGAATCTCTATCACGAAATCAAGGTAGTTTATTGACAAAATTAAAAGTAGAGACAAAGGCAGAAGATGAGATATTTTCAGGATTACAAATCCAACAAAATATTAATGCTGGATTGGCTGTAAATAAGAATAAAGATATTAATTTAGACCAGAAAAAATTGGGAGAATTAGAAGAACAAAAGTCTAATTCTAGTTTATTAAATTTATTAAAGTCAGCATCAGACAATTCTCAGGGTGAGACTGAAAGTAGTTCTGAGAAAGTAGTAGATTTATCTTTAAATAAAGAACAAGATAAGTTGCAGTTTAATTCTCAAAAATTGCCAGAATTAGAGAATAATAAATCTAATTCTAGTTTATTAAATCTATTAGGTTCAAAATCAGACAATTCTCAGGGTGAGACTGAAAGTAGTTCTGAGAAAGTAGTAGACTTATCTTTAAATAAAGAACCAGATAAGTTGCAGTTTAATTCTCAAAATTCCTCAGAATTAGAAGAGCAAACGTCTAGCTCTAGTTTATTGAATTTATTACATTCACCATCAGATAATTCTCAAGGTGAGACTGAAAGTAGTTCTGAGCAATTAGTAGATTTATCTTTAAATAAATACCAAGATAAGTTAAGCTTAGATTCTCCAAATTCCTCAGAATTAGAAGAGCAAAAGTCTAATTCTAGTTTATTGAATTTATTACAGTCACCATCAGATAATTCTCAAGGTGAGACTGAAAGTAGTTCTGAGAAAGTAGTAGACTTATCTTTAAATAAAGAACCAGATAAGTTGCAGTTTAATTCTCCAAATTTGGCAGAATTAGAAGAACAAAAATCTAGTTCTAGTTTATTAAATTTATTACAGTCACCATCAGATAATTCTCAGAGTGAGACTGAAAGTAGTTCTGAGAAAGTAGTAGAATTATCTTTAAATAAAGAACAAGATAAGTTGCAGTTTAATTCTCAAAATTTGGCAGAATTAGAGAACAATAAATCTAATTCTAGTTTATTTAATTTATTACAGTCACCATCAGAAAATTATCAGATAGGAACAGAAACTAATCTTCCCAGACAAACAGCTTTATTTTTAAATAAAGACCAAGATAAGTTAAGCTTAGATTCTCCAAATTCCTCAGAATTAGAAGAGCAAAAATCTAATTCTAGTTTATTGAATTTATTACAATCACCATTAAACGCAGAAAATCCTGAAGAACAAATAGCAAACAACCAGACCATAAACCTAGAAAATCAAACTGATAATATTAAAAATAGACAACCAACAAATAGATTACTAGGTAATTCTTATCAATTAATGACCAGTATAAATCGTGCCCCCGCAATGGCAACAATAAATGATTTATCACAGATTGAAACTGAAGCCTCAGCATTAAATAACCCGCAAAGGTCTAATAATCAACCAATTAAATTACCTGGTAGAACTAATCAAAATATAGTTACAACTATTCAACGTCCACCTACTTTTGGCAATACTTCAAGACAGAAAAATTCTGCTCAGATTGTTACAAGTCTGAATTCAACTTCAAACACTAATTTAACCACCAATACTGTCCCTAATTTAGCCAGGGTTCAAAATCAAAAAAATTCATCTAATAGTAGTACCTTAATTATTGCTCAAGAAAATACCGAAAGTTTTCCCCCACCAGTACCGAACGGCACCTTACAAACTAATCCCCCCCCTCAAATTGAACCAAATTCTAACCCCCTAAACTATCCCATTTCTCCTGATGAAGTACAGATAAAAGAAACAATACCAATTACTCTACAAGAAGCTATTGACTTAGCTCGACGAAATAACCCAGAAATCCAAATTTCTCAATTAGAAGTTGAAAGAAGTAGAGCTGCTATGCGAGAGGCTCAAGGTGCTTTGTGGCCTAGTCTAACTTTTGAATCAACTATAGAACGTATAGAAAGTGCTATAGGTGACTTGCAAGCAAAAGCGAATCAACGGCGAACTCAAGCTGAACTAGCAAAGCAGGGCTTAGAGGACGAGGAGTTTGAAGACCTAGACACTGATATTCAAAATTTCCCTGTCACAACTTTTAGCAATACATTTCAATTTGATTATGATCTTGGCCTGGGTAAAGCTCGTTCCTCCAGGATTGGAGTTGCTAGGGAACAAATGCGCCTCCGGGAGTTGGAGCTAGAGAGGGTCTCAGAAGAATTGCGCTTGAATGTATCGGAGGATTACTATAATTTACAACAAGCAGATGGACGAGTCAGAATTGGAGAAGCTGCTGTGAGAAATGCCCGCAAAAGTTTGGAAGATGCGGAAGCTTTAGAAAGAGCAGGAGTCGGAACTAGATTTGATGTATTGCAAGCTCAGGTAACATTGTCAAATGAACAACAAAATCTGACAAATGCACTTCGAGACCAACGTACTTCCCAACGTCGTTTAGCAGAAAGATTAAATGCTAATGAGTTGATTAATTTGACGGCTGCTGATCCAATTGAGCCAGCAGGTTCTTGGCTTTTATCTTTGGATGAAACAATTGTGGCAGCTTTTCAGAACCGAGCTGAGTTAGAACAGCAGTTAGTGCAAAGAGACTTAAGTGATGAGCAGCGCAAATTAGCTCTTTCATCAGTTAGACCAAATTTGAATTTCTTTGCTACCTACAATGTCCTTGCATTAACTACTGAGAACCAGGATTTTCGAGCAGCTAGGGGTTGGGCTGATGGTAGTACAATAGGATTAAGGTTCAGATGGAATTTCTTTGATGGTGGTGCAGCAAGAGCAGCCGCCAGACAAAGTATCATAGATGGACAGATTGCAGAAACTAGGTTTGAGCAAGTTAGAAATCAGATTCGTCGGGAAGTTGAGGAATCTTTCTTTGGTTTGGAAGCCAGTTTTGAAAATATTTCTACTGCTGAGTTGGGTGTGGAACAGGCGAAGGAAGCTTTGCGTTTGGCGCGACTAAGATTTCAAGCTGGTGTGGGAACTCAGTTAGAAGTTATTCAGCAAGAAACAGATTTGACAAGAGCTGAGGATAATTTGTTAACTGCAATTATTGACTATAATCGCTCTTTGTCGCAATTACAACGATCTGTGAGTAATCTTCCTGGTGGAAATTTGTCAGATACTCCTTAAATATGGTTTGCGCTCAAAAGTCTTTTTTCAGGAGTAGGGGAGAGGGGGAGAGGGGGAGCGGGGGAGTAGGGGAGAATTTTTTGGCTCAACTATGTGCCCAAAATCCATTTTTTTGAGCATGAAGAGCTGAAAACCAAGGTATTTCAGACCTAAAATTGCTCAAATCTTTATCTGCAAATGCTTTGAGATTTAATCAGCAGAGCAATAAATAGGGTTTGCTGACTACTAAAAAGCAGAGTGTGGGGGAAATTGGGAGGAACAATTGTTCGTTAATCTTTCTACTGAATTCTGACTCCTGACTCCTGACCTTGCCCTGAATTTGGGTTGTGTAAACCAGGACAGTAAGTTAAAGTCCTTAATATTAGTTAACTTTTTATTACAATATAATTAATAATTCATCATGGCCAATATCAAATTTGAAAACGAAAATCAGGAAGTCATTGCTGCGGATGGAGCCAATTTAAGAATCAAAGCTCTAGAAAACCGCGTTGACCTTTATACCTTTACAGGCAAAATGATGAATTGTGGAGGCTATGGGCAATGTGGTACTTGCATTGTAGAAGTTGTTACAGGTATGGAAAATCTTTCTCCTCGTACTCCAGTCGAAGAACAAAAGTTAAAGAAGAGGCCACCTAGCTATAGATTAGCTTGTCAAACCCTAGTGAATGGTCCTGTAAGTATAAAAACGAAACCAAAACGCAAATAATGATATTCTTATTTTGTTCTCTTTAACTAGCTATCAGCTATTAGCTATTCAGCTATCAGTTTTTAGAGCTAGGGATTAAAATTCCTGGAACTCCAAGGGCCAGATGGTTGAGTCGGAGTTCAAATCTCCTTTCCTAATGGAATACTCCGCAAACGAGGGCATCTCCAAAAAAATCTGCTGATTGCTGAGTGCTGACCGCTGAGTGCTTCTTTAAATTCAAGGTGGGTAATCATGGAAGTTAATAATTTAGGGTTTGTAGCAACCATTTTGTTTATATTTGTGCCAGCCGTTTTTTTAATAATTTTGTTTATTCAAACTGGCAACAACGAAGGCTAAAAATTTAGCATTTCCCAAAAAAAAGTAGGAGCGGAATTTTTATGTTACGCTCCTACTTTTTTCAGTTATTAGTTATCAGTATCTCTAAATTAAGTCAGAGGCTTGAAGATTTTTTTATCCCTTTAAAAGGTGCAGAAGACCTAATTTTTTGGTCAGAGATTACTTTTAACTTTTGAATTTTGACTTGCCCATAATGCTCTTTAGCGGACTAACAATACAGGAGAATTAGTATAAACCCTTACATAGTCTGATACAGAATCTCCTAAGAGTCTATCAAGGTCTATAAGACTCTTAGCACTTGATGGACGGCGATCGGGAGAACCCAATATTAATAAATCCACATTCAATTCCTGAGAGATTTTACAAATTTCTGGCCCAGGTTTACCACTACCACTCACACAGCGATATTTTTGAATACCCTTTGTTTTCACTTCTTTTAAAGCTTCGGCTATAACTGCATCTTTTTCAGCATCAGCGGTATAATCCTGACTTGATTTTCCACTAATATCCTTCTTCAAATGAGTCAAAATTAGTTCTCCCCCAGGAATTTGATTCACTAAAGAAATGCCCATGTTTAGAGAATTTTTCCCCTCTTCTGATGGTTCTAGGACGACCATCACCCGCCTAATTTTTTTGACATAGACATCATCTTTAACCAGTAGCATCGGACGGGAAGTTAACTGGAAAACATATTGACTAACTGAATTTTCCAGAATGGCTTGCAGTTTGCCTAATCCCCGGGAACCCATAATAATTAGCTCAGATTTTTCTTCATCAGCTACTTGACAAACAATATCTTTAGGGTCTCCTTGCTTAAGTCGAGGATTGACTTTTTTGGGATCGACCTTTAAAGACTCCACGGCCTCTGCGAGAATTTTTCCACCTTCCTCTAATTTCGCGGACATACCTTCTGCACTTGCTTGAGGGGGTACAACGTGCAATACAGTTACGGATGCTGCCTGAAAATAGGGAATCTCCATCAACATATTGAGCATCTGTTCACATAGTCCCCGACCAGCAACAGCTACCAAAATTTTGTTTATCATATCTTAAGTTAAGCGAATCAGATAATAATAGTCTTGTAAACTAGCATAAATCCCTAGTGGCAATGGTAAGTTTTAGAAATGTAGAGTTTTAGAAATTTTTGTAAAGTGGCCTCATCAGAACAATCTCAACCTCAGTTACCTACCAGTGCAATTGAAAGTCAGT
>JBFRWR010000497.1:0-3739 GCA_051439685.1 Trichodesmium sp. | reverse complement strand
AATCTCTAAATATCACTATATTTTACATCTATAATTATTGAATAACTTGATCCTACTGCTAAACTCTTGAAGGTGAATTTTAATTATTGGCTTGGCAGAGAAAAATCTACTGGTTTCAGATTAATCTGGGAAACAGAAAATCATGTAAACTGTCAAAAAAAGTAGATTTGACATAGGCAAGTTATATTAGACTCTAAAAAAATATAAAATTTAAACATAAAAATGTTCATAGCTGTGAGGCAGAATCAATGGCAATAAGTTTGGGAAATATGCCAGGCTTAGAAACGCTGACAGGAAAAGATATACCGTCACAAATTTTGTTAGTATTTCTATTAATTGCTATTAATGCCTTTTTTGTAGTAGCAGAATTTTCGATTGTTTCTGTACGAAGGTCTCGAATTAATCAATTAGTAGATGCGGGAGATGTTCCAGCAAAGATTGTTCAGCAACTACAAAGACGCATCGAAAGACTACTTTCAACAACTCAGTTAGGAATTACTTTATCTAGTCTAGCTTTAGGTTGGATTGGTGAAACTACTATGTCAGTAGTTGTCAAAGCTACCATAGTAGAACTCCCACTTCCTATTAATATTAGTCAGGCGATCGCCCATTCTGTAGCTATCCCCATTGTCACCTTTTTTATTTTGGCTTATCTACAAATTGTATTAGGAGAATTATGTCCAAAGTCAGTAGCATTACTTTATCCAGAACAGTTATCTAGATTATTAGGTCCTCTAAGTTTGGCCATCTCCCGCTTCTTTAATCCATTTATTTGGATTTTAAATGAATCTACTCGTTGGTTATTAAGAATTGTGGGAATTAAAGATAGTGGTAGTGCCTGGAAAGCACCAGTTACTCCAGAAGAATTACAATTAATTATCTCAACTTCTAGTGAATCAACGGGTTTAGAAGCTGAAGAACGCCAATTACTAAGTAATGTCTTTGAATTTGGGGAAGTTTTGGCTGTAGAAATTATGATTCCACGGACAAATATAAGTGCTATATCTAATACAGCTACTTTTCAAGATTTGTTAGATGAAATTAAGGTATCTAGCCATTCTAGGTATCCTGTCATTGGTGACTCAATAGATGATATTCAGGGTATTATTGATTATAAAGAATTGGCTCAACCTCTAGCAGAGGGATTGTTAACTCCACAGAGTTTAATTTCACCTTGGATTCGCCCTGCAAGATTTGTTTCTGAACAAACATATCTGAATGAACTACTATCTTTAATGCAAAGAATGCGTCAAATGCCAAATAGTCATCAGCATTCAGAAATTCTGATTGTGGTGGATGAATTTGGAGGAACTGCGGGATTAATTACGCGGGAGGATTTAATTGCTGAAATTATCGGTGGTGATAGTTATGAGGTAACTGACACTGAAGAAGTTGCCTTACAAATGTTAGACGATGAAACTTTTATTGTACAGGCACAGTTAAGCGTAGAAGAAGTTAATGAACTATTAAATTTAGATTTACCAGTAACTGAAGACTATCAAACATTGGGAGGATTTTTAATTTATCAATTACAAAAAATTCCTACTGAAGGAGAAAAGCTATCTTACCAAAATCTTGAATTTACTGTTATGTCTGCTGAAGGCCCTCGTCTAGACCAAATTAAGATTTTTCAATTGGAAGAGTTAGAAAACGAATCCATTGGTAATCCTCTTTTAGAAAATCAACAGGAATAAATTAAAAACTTTCTCCGCAGATTATAAGCTTGGATTTTTATTACCTTTCTAAATTTCTTTATTATGCACAACCTCGATAGTAGTATGAACATTTCCCCGTGGATAAAAATCACCTTTAATTTTTACTTCTAAAGGATCACATGCTGCTACAAAATCATCTAAAATTTGATTGACAGATTCTTCATGGGAAATATAACGATCGCGATAACTATTAATATATAGTTTAATCGCTTTCAACTCTACTACCCGTTCATTAGGAATATATTTTATGTGAATTGTGGCAAAATCTGGATAGCCAGAAAAAGGGCATTTGCAAGTAAATTCTGGCAAACTAATATTTATCTCATAACGTCGTCCGAGCCGGGGATTAGGAAAAGTAATTAACTTTCCCTCTAATATATTTCTTTCTCCATATTTAACCTCCTCGATACTTGACTCTTGAGATAATTCATCCTCATTTTCTAAGTAATTCATAGATATTAATCAAACAAAATATAGTTATTTATTTATAAGTAAATTTATGCTGAAATTGTGACTTGACGAATTTCAATTTTATTGCTCTAATTTGAATAATTATAATTCATAATTATAGAAAAATATTTTTCAAATTAGTATAAAGATACTCAGATAATGTCAAATATTAACACATCTGGTCAGATGAGACCCCATTCCGAAAATAACTATTCTCCATCTGTACCTATCTCTGTGTATAGGGAAGCTACTGGTGAACTACAATCAACTCAAATCAAGCTAGAATCTCTTAAAGTTCATAATGAACAGTTAATTCAGCAAAATCAAAAACTCAGAAGAGAAATCGAAAATGTGATTAACTCGGCAATACAGTTACAAGAGGCTCTGAATGCTGTCCAGTCAATCACCCAGGTAGGCCAACCACAAATACCTTCCTTTCCTAACTCTGATAAGAAGATAGATAATTCTGTTAGTTCTAACTATTCTAATTATTTAAGTTCTGACTTTGAGGTAGATGCTCCAGATATGTCACCTCCTTCACCTCCTTCACCTTCTCTACCATTTACCCAGCCAAAATCGACTGATCCAGATTTTCCAGAACACCTATTTACGGAGGAACCAGATCAAAGTCGCTACGGTAGATTTCCCAAATCTAACCAAGTATCTGAGCTAAATGGCTTATGGTTGATAGTAGCTATTTGTCTGATTGTAATTGCTGCATTTGGTGCTGGGTATTGGGTAATAAGACCAATATTAAATAATCGGCGTTGAAAATTTGCTTAGGTGTATTGGAGGAAATGACAAAAAAAGATTTTACCAGGACTTTTACTGGATTCAGGTCATGTCTAATTAAAGGTTTCTTAGTTCTTAAGTTGTCTTCAAAAAAACTTATTAATTTTCAAGCCTATAAACTAATACATACGCAAAAATTTAAACTTCTTTATTGATTTTCAACCAGCCATTACAATAGGCTGGCTAAATTACTTCAAGAAGTTTTTTTTAGGTCTAGTTGAGGATTAATAGAACTAGGTCTTGATCCTGTAGCATTACTTGATTGGTGCCAGACTGTTAATACTATTATTTATCCTAGCAGTATCTTGGACTCCCATCCCCGGTTCAAAACCACGCTTAATCTCTGTCAATTTTACTTGTTTCGCTTGAAGAGCGGTTTCTAGAATCTCTATAGCTTTATGTGGGTTTCCATGGCCACAAAAGAATAAGTCGGCCGCAAAGTAACCTAACTCAGGCCATGTGTGGATAGCGATATGAGATTCTGCTAGTGTTGCCGTTGCCGTCACTCCATGAGGGCTAAACTGATGAACACATAAATCTATAAGAGTTGCTCCTCCTGCGGAAATTGCATCAATTAAAGAGCGACGTATACGTTCAGGGTCATTGAGTAGATCAGCAGGGGACTGCCAAGCATCAACGACTAGATGGGTTCCCAATTGTTTCATTCTGCGCGGTTATACCTCCACCCGATAAGGTCTCCAGTTTCTTAGTCTATCACAAAATTTTTGAATTTGTGAAGTATTTAGTAAGTCTAAAAACTGGAAAAGTATATTAGACATCTC
>JBFRWR010000496.1:0-5530 GCA_051439685.1 Trichodesmium sp. | reverse complement strand
ATAGTCACCACCCACTTCTGTATAAGACACTGGTTTCCAATTGAGACGACTAGCAAACCAACCTAAAAACATTAGTGCTTGAGCAGCATTTCCTTTTTCATAGTCAAGGGTAATAGTGTCAACTTCCCATAAAGCGGCTCGTCTTTGAGGCGGATCGAAAGTAGCAGCAATTAATTCTTGCCAAGCTGAAAGACGGTGCCAGTTGAGGTCAGCAATATAGGTTTCGTTTTCAATCAACTCCTGCATCTTTAAAAATTCTGATTCAGGATCGGAAAAATAGCAAGAGTCCATAATGATGCAGTTGCTTACTTCACACAAACTACTAAATAATTCCTGCTCTGTATTCGGAGTTGCTTTCCACCAGACAAACTTCGGTAGATCGGGTATCATCAGGGATGTTACTGTCTCATCTACCCTTTCCATTGCTGATTTTGTGCCCCGCAGAGTAACATATTCACTGCAAACTAGATTGGAGCTACTTTGCTTCTGAATTGGACAGTAAGCAGATACTTGAGCTGTTACCCCTGTATCTTCTTCCTCAAGAATTGGACATAAGGTTATAACGCGACAGGGGTTTTGAGCGGCGATCGCATCTGCCATACTAAAACCCCGAAGATTTATATTTGTGACTTTTTGACGGTCTTCTGGTTGTTTAGCAAATTCTGACCTTAGTTTAGCGAGGGTTTCGGGGTCTACTCTACCTGTAATTGGCAGTTGATAAGTTTTTTGTGCTTCTTTAATTCCATCCCTGGTTTTTGGCCCATGAATGCCATCAATGGGGCCGTCATAAAACCCTAGTCCCCCTAGCAATTGTTGGAATTCTTCTGGTTCATAAACTACGATACTAAAGGTGGCAGCTCTAGTAGCAACTGCTGCTGCTTTACCTTGATTTTGACTCAGCCAGATTTTACTTAATTCTGCTTCTATTTCTCCTAGAGAGATATCTTTTGGTTTTTGTAAGGCAACAATTGGTGTATTCATCTTTTTTGTTTGTTCTTAAGTGTTAATTGTTTTTAATTTAGATAATAAATAATTTAATGGGCTAGTTTCTCTTTTGATTTATAGGGTAGCGTAATTTGACAATTTTGACTTATACCAATTTTATGTAAAGCTGCATAGAATTATGAGTTAATTAAGTCACCTATCTTGAGATACAGTAAACTCTGATTAAAATTTTATTCTATGCAACTTCATATTCATTTGATATGATAGTAGTTTTGTAGAATAATTAATTATTTCCTACTATTCCCTACTCCCTACTTCTTCTTCGTCTATTTGAGTTACAGCATATTTCGGACTAATGATGTACAATTTTAACAGGCAAGATGCCTGTGCTACAAACATTTTTCCTGTTAGCTGTGTACTTTATAAGGCGCGGAAACTGCTGTATTTATTGGGAAATATTATCCGTATTGATTTTGTATTTCCTATCAATTAATTCTACTAGGTTATTAATATAACGATCTGCTGCTATTGGCATTATTTCTACACCATGCATGATTTCTTGAGTTAGGATAAAAGATACTAAAGAACCGACAAAAATTCTTGCTATTGCTTCTGGATCTTTGAGGTTTAGTTCTTGATTTTCTTGCAAATATTTGGTAAGAATTTCTATTGCTGGTTTGGCTATTTGACTTAAAAATAATTTGGATAAATCTGGATATGTTCCTGACTCGGCAATGATTAATCTGACAAAATCTAAATATTCTGAGTCATTGATATTTTCTGTGAGTATTCTATCAGCTAAGTTGCGCAATACTTCTTCCGTTTCTCCCTCTAAGGGTTGTAACCAGACAAAGTTAAATTTTTTGGTGGCTATCCGCTTGACTAAGGCTGTAAATAATCCTTCTTTATCTGTGAAATGACTGTATAGTGTCTGTTTGGATACTCCTGCTGCTTTGGCTACTTTATCCATACTGGTACGGGTATAACCATTCTTTAGAAATTCTGGTATTGCCCCTCTTAATATTTGTTCCGCTTTGTCTACAGTCCCCCGCTGTAATTTTCCCTGTCTCTTGATTTTGACCATTAGCTTTTCTCCTTGGGATTACTTGACAGTCTCAAGCTTTTTGCTATACTAGAGATAATCAAACTGTACAGTCTAGTCTAAATATAATTTAGGTAGTTATGAATATAATTTGTCTAGCTATATTGGCAAGCACAATTATGTTATCGGACGAAATTATCAACGGCAAACTAAAAGTCTCGAAGCGACTATTCAACTGGATAGAAAAAATAGGCAGCTCCGAAAAAGAAAGTAATACTACTGCTGAGTCAAAATAATATTTTTAGTAGTATTTGAGTATCAAAATTTTCACTACTAATGGCTAATTTCAGTAAAGGAAGATAAATTAGCTATTAGTATATTTATTGGATAAATTTCCTCAAGAGTTTCCTAGAGGTAAAATACAGATATACACTGTCAAGATGGAAAAATTATGTTTGAAAACTCTTCAATAATTAGTACATCTGCCTGAAATTATGGGATGTACCCCAGTTTTTGTTGGTACAAGAGTGCCAGTAGAAACACTTTTTGACTATTTAAAAGCAGGAGAAACTATTGATGATTTTCTTGATGGGTTTCCTAGCGTTACTAAAGAACAAGTGATTAAATTATTGGCAGAAATAGACATCTCTATAAAAGAGAAAACAGAGAACGGGAAGGAGAAATAATTGATTTTATTTTTGATTTTTGGACATATCTAATAGGAAAACAAGTTATTCGTATAGTCACATAGTATGAAGCTTCTTTTAGATATTAGATATAGTCATTTCAAATAAAGATGGAACACTTTTTCTGCTGAAACTCTCTTCTAACAAGAAATACTTGTCTCAATCTAAATTAAAATGACTATAAATGTCTCGATCAAAAATTGACCAAACAATTTCTTGGCTTACCTATTAAAAAAGCAGGCTTAACGATAGCTTCCAAGTAAATCTTTAACCTATGTGATTACTGAGATGGAAATAAGCTTAACTGTTTGCTTAAACGCCCATCTTTCATCAATTTATCTCTTCCTGTATTCAATTTTTCTGTCCACTCAGGTTGGGTATACCAATCGTTACGCCAATTAATTGTAGCCTGTGGTGGAACAAAACCAGGACAAAGTTGGTTGATTTGCTCCAAAGGCAAGCTAGGAAAAGCAAAGCTTTGGTAGATTAGAGTGCCATATGCAAACTCTCGGTTATCAAAATAACTATCGTAAAACTCCTTTTCTACCCCCATCACAGAATGGTATTCACTCCACATCTTAGAAACAGGCAAGCGTATTGTCTCGTCTGCAATGAATCCACCTCTAATCATAGAATCAGGTGCCGTTTCATATAAGAGAATAAGATCGCCTAATTCCATACCCATTGGACGTTTCCGCAACTCAATAGTTTTAGTGCCAGAAACAATCCGTTCAGCATAGATACGCTTAATACTAAGGGCTTTGATATACTTAGCCTCCATAAATACCTCCAAGTTCAATGGCTTTTTTATAGCGATTTATAGAAAGACTATGCATCGCTTGTGGTGGTCCATTAAGAACGCCGTTATTAATTAAATCATTGAGATGAACCACTTGATGAAGTGGCATCAGATGATCGAATTCAATAGCTTGCTTTTGTTCTCCCTCACTCCCAATTTCTTCTTGGGCAAGAACCCCTTTTCCACCCAAATCATTGTAAAGCTTTCTGGGAGTTCCAATATACCGGGCAACGATTCTAGCAAAAGCTACTACGCCAGATATAGGACTACTGGCATAGAAAATGATTAATGCTCCTCTCATGTCATCTTTAGTACGACTACATCGACCATAGTAAACTGTTTTACCAGCTTGAAATATTTGAATTAAAAATTGAGGACGAATCGGGATAACATAAGCTGTCTGAGGTGTAAACGCTGACTCTGCTGGATAAGTTAGATTAAACCAAGAATGAAGGGAAAATTCATTAATTGGTGTTTGATTCGAAGCCTTGAGCTGAATTATTGCGTTGCTACATTCTATGTGCTTAACCTCCTTTCTACCTGAAGGATTGTAAGAACTTGATATAATCGGCGGAAATAGAATCTTTGCTTTAGTTACTGCATCTAAAATATTTTGATCCGAGTTATAAAACAGCAGTTTTGTTAAAAACCATTCTGGTTGATGGCCTTCTCGTTCATATATTTCACGTCCTATACCTTCTACCCAAAAGCCATAACGTTCAAAAAATGGGACTAACTCAACTTTAGCTGTAGTAACAAAAGCCCTTCTAATTCCCTGTACTCTCCATTGCTCAATACAAGTTAGAATTAAGTTTCGCCCAATACCACTTCGCCGATAATCTTGGGCAACAAAAAGAGTTGACAACTTAGCTATTCCATTTCCTTTGGGTTTCCAAATAGCAACTCCAACAGCTTTTTCATCTCTATAAGCAACATTGAAGATTGTATCTGAACTGTTAATTGTTTTCTCTAACCATTGTGGAAATCCTGGATAAAGGAGTGATAATTCTGCGTCAATCACTTTAATTAGCCCAGTTTCTTTCTTAAAGTCAGTGCCTCTAAGTTTTTTTACTCCAAAGGCAGTAATTATTGATTCAAAGGAATTTCCTTCAATATCCGTTCGTCCTCCACCTAATTCCGAGAAATCGTCAATAATTACAGCCCGATAAAGACTGTCTAAAAAATCTTGTAATTCTTTGTGACTTGGAAATTTGAACCATTCAATTCCAGGTGCTTCTGAAATGTGATAACCCTGCTCTTTTAACTGTAGATGAATTGCCTTTTCTATCGACTCATCAGGCACTGTTACTGCACCGAGCAATTTAGGCTCTTCTGGATGAGAAGTTTTAACCTGTGCTTGGATACGTTGAAGTGCTAAATCTTGAGGATCGACATCAATATTCCCAGAAGTTCGGCCAATTTTTACTCGTGGTTGTTCTTTTAAATATGAAGGAAATGAGTAAATGTAAATAACTGTCTGAATTTCCATAAAAATTAAAATTGATTATTCTCGTAATCATAACTGATAAACCACAGACTTTTCACCATAATTTTTCACAAAACCACGACTCTGCATTACCTGTTCAAATAATTCTGTAGATAAACTATTTTCCACAGACCAAACTCCCGGTTTATGCAGTTTTCCAGACAATATTAATTCGGCAATACCACCAGCACCAATACCTGTAACAGTTGCAGTATCTTTATGTATAATTGACGAGCAAAAATCCGCTTTTTTCCCTGACTTTTTACCAATAACTTGTGCTTGAATTGCTACACCAATACCACTATATTTATCTGTAACTTGAGTCATTTTATAACTAACTTGAGACAAAAATTCTATTACCCCTGAATTCTTGAGCCAACTAACAGGAAATAAATGAGCAGTCATCCAAGTCAGATGATTATAAAAATCGGGAAATGAGCCGAATTTTGTAGTTACAGTTTTCACAGGAAAAGAAGTAGGTAAAGTAAAAGATTCTGGCATATCAAACCAATAAACTCCAATTTTTCCGTAGGGTTTAGGAAAATCAATAACTTGGCGATCGCTATAAGGTT
>JBFRWR010000495.1:0-3825 GCA_051439685.1 Trichodesmium sp. | reverse complement strand
GAGTAGCATCTTGGTAATTAGTCAAGCGATCGCTCTGATTTTTTGTTTTCAATTTCGGCCCTTGAAGCGATCGCCTCCCAACCATTCCCTAATGTAGGGGCGATTCGCATAGATTCCCCTACATATTTATTCATTATTTTTTTGATCATAGGGCGATCGCTCCTATTAATTATCGTGCAAATAAACTAGAATCAACCTTAAAAACATCGCCCAAAACTTCAGCCAATTCGTTGCCAATCTCAGCCCTACCATTAACTAACTCAAACACCATATCCTCTGAACCAACAACCCCCACCAAATCTTCAGGTTTTACATTTTGTTGTTCCATTAAAAATAGTAACATTTAGGAATAGAATTAGATTAACAATAAAAAATTATAACACAACTGATTTTAATTTAGTTAGGAATTACGCAAAGAAACCCGGTTTCTAGGATAAATCGTTGTTTTGAGCAATAGATGTCTACGAGAAACCGGGTTTCTGGGTTCACCTGCGTAAGTCCTGTTTATCAAATATTTTCCTAGATTACTTTTGTTATGAAAATAATATTTTTTGGCACACCCCTATTTGCTGTTCCTACTCTAGAAAAATTATTAGCTGACCCAGAAATTGAAGTTATGGCAGTTGTCACTCAACCGGATAAAAGACGCGGACGTGGCAATAAACTGATTCCATCTCCAGTTAAGTCGGTAGCCCTCACCCATAATATTCCTGTCTGGCAACCGCGTCGAGTTAAAAAAAATGCTGAAACTCTCAACTTATTAAAACAAGCAGATGCAGATGTATTTGTTGTAGTTGCTTATGGACAAATCTTATCTGCTGAAATTTTGGAGATGCCAAAGTTGGGTTGTGTGAATGTTCATGGTTCGATATTGCCAAAATATCGTGGTGCTGCTCCTATTCAGTGGTCTATTTATCATGGCGAAGCAGAAACTGGCAATACTACGATGTTGATGGATGTGGGAATGGATACTGGTCCGATGTTATTGAAGAGTGTGACTCCTATTGGTTTGTTGGATAATGCTGTATCCATAGCGGAAATTTTGGCAAAAGATGGAGCAGATTTATTATTGGAAACTTTGCGGAAGTTGGAGAAAAGAGAAATTGAACCTATTCCTCAAGATGATTCTCTGGCAACTTACGCTCCACTGATTCAAAATTCTGATTATGAAATTGATTGGTCAAAAAGTGCTTTGGATATTCACAACCAAGTTAGGGGATTTTTTCCTAATTGTTTCACCAGTTTTCGGGGTCAGTCTTTGAAAGTAATGGCAACTGTACCTGTGGGAACTGAATATTGGTCGCAGTTGCCTCCAGAATTACAGAAATTGGAAAAGGTTTGGTCTTCTGAATCTGAGGTGGTGGGAAATATTGGGGAGGTTGTTAAAGTAATTAAGGGTTTAGGACCAGTGGTGCAAACTGGTGCTGGTTGGTTATTGTTGTCGCAAGTACAGTTAGCCGGGAAAAAGGCAGTTTCTGGTTGGGATTTTGCTAATGGTACTCGTTTGGCAGTGGGGGAAGTTATTGGGGGAGTGAGGGAGTAGGGGAGTAGGGGAGTAGGGGAGTAGGGGAGTGGGGGAGTTAGGGAGTGGGGGGAGTGTGGAGAGATGGGGAGATGGGGAGATGGAGAGATGGGGAGATGGGGTGTATTAGATATCTCCCAAAATACAATCATCAAATCAATTCTTACCCATTTTTTATCAATTAATTCTCCCTGCCAAAAAAGGCTAAAAGCTTTATCTATGAACCATTCAGCTATTAGCAGTCAGCAGTCAGCTCTTAGTTTTTTAATGAAAGAAGTAAGCAGTCTTTTAACTTCTACTTTATCAATTATATATCTGACCATATATATTTATGGCTGGAAATTGTAGATTTGTCTGAAAAGCTGATAGCTGTTAGCTGACGGCTGTTTGCGCAGCATTCCGCAGGAAATGCTTACTTATCTATTAAGATAGTATTGGCTAAAAACTTTTAATCAATACCGTTTAGTTATAGCGGTTTTCACAAAGGTAGACTACAAAACTTCTTCATTCTTCCTTTAAACCCAAATCTCTGTATTCTAAAAAATATGAAAACTGCTATAAGTATTTTTTTAGGCAAATCTTATAAATAGAGATTTTAAGTTGAGTAATTTACTGAACTCTGTTGTAAACTGCTATCAACTTAGTAATTATCTTCACCTCAAAAATTAACCAATATTTTTGTGATATGAAAACAAAATTTCATCCACATTTTCTAAGGTTACTTTCTCCCTGTCTGCTAAAGTTTTAATTGTCTGAGTAATAGCTTGAATTTGAAAAGTTTCTAGATTTAGACCTAGTTGATGAGCGCGATGTGCAATACTATTTTTACCCGTTAGTTTGTGATTAATTAAAATTGACCGATTCAAGTCAAAATCATTAGGATTTATTGCTTCATAAGTTCTAGAATTATTCAGAATTGCTTTAGTATGAACTCCAGCTTTATGATTAAAAGCAGCTTCCCCAACAATACAATGATCGAAGGGAATAGAAAGTCCTATTTTTTCCGCTACTAATTGATTTAATTTCTGAAGATAAGATAGAGAATATTTGCGATTTAAAGTTTCTGGATCGAGAGTATAAAGACGAGCAATTAATCCAGATAAAGGAGTAATACCATTACGTTCACCAATGCCTAAAACACTTGTATCAATATGAGTTACTCCTGCTTCAAAAGCAGCAAAACTATTAGCAACAGCACAACCTGTATCATTATGACCGTGAAATTCTATATCTTCAGAAAAGCATTGTCTCATCTCTTGAATTAATTGATAAACTTGATGGGGAGTGGCTATACCTACTGTATCAGCTACCCCAAAACGATTGACAATTCCTAATTTATTAATTGCTAAATAAACTCGCAGTAAATCTGATAGGGAACTACGAAAAGAATCTTCTGTGGAAAAACGCAATTCTATTTGAGGATTTTGTTGATGAATAAAAGTAATAACTTCTGTGGCTATATCAATAATTTCATCAATACTTTTACCATGACCAAATTGACGTAAAAGTTTAGATGTACCCATAAATAGATTAATACCATCTACACCCGTATCTAGGGCGATTTTTGCATCTTCAATATGGCAGCGAATATGGGTGATAACTTTAGCTTGTAAACCTAACTGAGCTAAGTTTTTACAGTCTTGATAGGATTGAGGGGAAACAGTCGGAGATGTTACTTCAATATATTCTACTCCAAATTGATCTAGTGCCCTAGCAATTTCAACTTTATCTCCAGTAGAAAAATTTGACTTAAAAAATTGTTCTCCCTCTCGGAGAGTAGAATCAACTATCGCTAGTTTACTTAATAACATTTTTTTAGTTTAGATATAATTCCATAATTTTAGATAAACATATTATAGGGATGATTTTTAGTATGATTAATTACAATTTTTTTGAAAAAAAATGCTAGATATTAAGATAATTATGGAATAGGGAATAGGGAATAGGGAATAGGGAATAAGGAATAGGGAATAGAAAGGAAAAAAAAATGTACTTTAGTAACTTGAGAAAGGCTAAAGATAAATATTAAAGTTAAAATCAAATGAAATGGCTAAGAGAAAGTAAACTTAAGTATTTCAAGCCTCTGGGTTCACCCAAAGGTACTGATAACTGATAACGCAGTTCCTCCGATAGGAGGCTAACTGTTAACTGATAATTGAAATGACTCATCATATTTTGAAAGCTAACTGTCAAACTGTTCATTTAGGAGGATTTTCACATCAACTAGAACCAGCATTAATAATTAATTCTGGAGATAGCGTAGATGTAGAAACTTATACTGGTTATTATCTTTATGACCAAGC
>JBFRWR010000494.1:0-6466 GCA_051439685.1 Trichodesmium sp. | reverse complement strand
TCTGAAGCACTCCGAATGAGGAGATAAGTAGGAAAATTTTCCGACTATTATCTATAGAGCAATAATAAATTCATTTTCTCAAGCGCATACGAGATGGAGGTGGATTGTGGAATTTTCTCTTCTATTGCGTATAGGGAAATAGTAGTTTCATTTTCTGAAGCACTCAGAATGAGGAGATGAGTAGGAAAATTTTCCGACTATTATCTATAGAGCAATAATAAATTCATTTTCTGAAGCGCACGCCAGATGGAGGTGGATTGTGGAATTTTCTCTTCTATTGCGTATAGGGAAATAGTAGTTTCATTTTCTGAAGCGCACGCCAGATGGAGGTGGATTGTGGAATTTTCTCTTCTATTGCGTATGCAGAAATAGTAGTTTCATTTTCTGAAGCACTCCGAATGAGGAGATGAGTAGGAAAATTTTCCGACTATTATCTATAGAGCAAGAATAAATTCATTTTCTGAAGCACACGCGAGATGGAGGTGGATAATGTACCATTTTAGGTGTGTCGATTCACTACTAGACTTCCTTCTCCCTTCTTCAATTATGTCAAATTTTTTTGAACAAGCAAAAATTGCAGCTCAACAACGAAATTGGTCCTTAGTTAATCATTACTTACAACAATTTATCTCAGAGAGTAAGTTAAATAAAACTACTTCAACAGTGCAAAATGATAATATTGGTCTCGATGAGGTAATTGACTTAGCAATAGAAGTTCTGGAAAATGGAGATTTTCAAGAAAAATGGGATATTGATAAACTGTTTAAGCAAATTGGCAAACCAGCTATCTCTCCGTTAATTGAAATTCTTAAAGATCGAGAAATAGACCTAGAAGAACGTTGGTTTGTGACTCGGATATTAGCAGAGTTTAAGAGTGAAGAAGTCCTAGAAGTTATGGGAAATATAATTGTTAGTTCAGAGTCAGAAGATTTACAGGAAATAGCAGCAGAAACTTTAGCAAACTTTGGTGATTCAGGAGTTGATTTATTAACAGATTTATTAGCAAAGCGAGAATCAAGATTATTGGCAACGAAAGCTTTAGCTAGAATTAACTGTATTAGCATAATTACCCCATTGTTAAGTGTGGTAAAAGATGAAAATAATGAGGTCAGAATTGTAGCAATATCTGCTTTGAATAATTATTGTGACTCACGCATTCCTATAGTATTAATTTCTGCTTTAAAAGATACAGTGGCAAAAGTTAGAAAAACAGCAGTAATTGGTTTAGCTGGTTATGGGAATTTACAGAAAGAATTAGGTTTGGTGAAGTTACTACAACCTTTACTTTGGGATATAAATTTTGAAGTTTCTCAACAAGCAGTGATTGCTCTGGGAAAAATTGGTACAGATTCAGCAGCGACGGCTTTATTTGAACTGTTAAAAACTGCGACAGTGCCAATTTTTTTAAAGATAGATGCGGTGCGTGCTTTGGGTTGGATTGAAACTAAAGTATCCTTAGAATATTTGCAAAATTTACTGGGATATAATTTCTTGGTTGAAGATAATTATCAGGCAAAAATAGTGAATGAAATTATTACAGCATTGGGTAAGTTAGAAAAACCAGCATTCAAGTCACAGGGAACAGATATTTTAATTGAATTTATCGCTAGTAATAATCCTAGTTTAGAAACTGTTTATGTGAAAAAATCTCTAGCTTTAGCTCTGGGATATTTAGGTAATATTCATGGCTTGAATTATCTAATTCAATTATTAGAAGATGAGGATAATAGTGTCAGACTTCATTCTGTTGCAGCTATGAAACAATTAGATGCAGAAAAAGCATATCAAAAACTTATTTATTTGTCTCAGGAAGCAAATCTCAACTCGCAGTTAAAAACTGGAATAGAAATAGCTATTGCAGAGATGAATAAATTTAAGACAATTTAGAAGAATTCGTGGCAGTTGTCAGGGAATAGGGAATAGGGAATAGGGAATAGGGAGGACAAAATTGTTGATTCTATTTTTGAATTGATTTAATTAAAACTTTTGCAAGAGGTTTAGACTATTTTGATGGATGTTTGTGAAAAATGGTAGGGATATTGCATACAATGTCTGTAGGTTAGAGAGAAGAAGGAAGAAGGCTTTAGTTATTTAGGAAAGAATGAGTAAATATAGAAAAAAAAGGGAAAATGATAGAGATAGTCTATAAAATGAATGGGAACTTCTCTTTCATAATCAAAATGTTTTTTTGTATCAAATGACTGAAAAATTAAGGTATAAGAGATTGAATGTATCAGGAAATATAAAAAGGGAACAGGGAACACTTAACTGGGAACAGGTAATAAGAAAGAAGAAATCAAGATAACTATTTTTCACTTAAAAATCTAGGGAATATATTTACCTTTCCACCTCTGGTATTTACCATATTTTAATATTTTGAAGTCTTACCTGTTTTAGATTTTAGTCACTCTAAGCTCTCTTAATACTTGTTTTAAAAACAGTCTCTAAAGCCTTCTATTTCTAGAGAAAAAAAGTTATAGGATATTTCCTGAAATTCAATTACTTTACGGTTTGTATTGAGGTGATTATCCATGATCCATCAATGAACAATAGCCTAAGAATTTGTAGTAAAAATTTTTACAATTGATATTATATTCTCAAATCCGGTATATTAATCCTTATGTTGTGTTTAATTTTAGGGAACAGTTCAAATCCTGGATGCTCTATTAATATAAAATATCATTCATTAGCCATAATAAAAATGTTTTTCTCTATCAAATCACCGAATAATTAATAATTATTAATTAAATAATTTAGCTAAAAAGCCTCCCCTTTCAAGGGGAAAAAAGAAATAATATTTCCTGATATTCAATTCCTTCACGGTTTTAACTAGAGGTAATTATTAATTATCAATTATTCATTATCAATTATCCATTATTCATTATCAATTATCAATTATCAATTATCAATTAATTAATCCCTATTCCCTTAATATGAAATACTGGAAGTCAGGTAAACAACTACAAGATGGTAAATATATAATTCAAGACCTCCTTGGTATTGGAGGTTTCGGTACTACTTATCGTGCTTTGGAACAAAACTCTAATCAATTAGTTGCTATTAAAACTCTTAATTATCGAGTACAAAGAAAACCAAATTTTGATAAGCTCCAAGAAAACTTTTTAAATGAAGCTTTATGTTTAGCAAAATGTCATCATCCTAATGTTGTAGAAGTTCATCGCCTTTTTCAAGAAAATAAATTATGGTGTATGGTGATGGAATATATAGATGGAGATGATTTAGGAATTTATCGTGAAGAGCAAGGCGGAACTATATCAGAAAGTGAAGCAATACACATCATTAAACAAGTAGGAAAATCACTAATTTTTGTACATAACCAAGGATTTTTGCATCGGGATGTTAAACCTCAAAATATTATTCTTAGGCGAAATACTTTAGAAGCGGTATTAATTGATTTTGGTTTGGCGCGAGAATTTGATAGTGGTAGTGTACAAAGTCATACAGCAGAGAGTACATTATATTTTGCCCCAATTGAACAGTACGAAAGACGAGCAAAACGGGGAGCTTTTACTGATATTTATGCTTTAGCTGCTACTTTATATGTTTTATTAACAGGTGAAATGCCGACACCTGCAAAGATTAGACAGGAAGGAAAAATACCATTAATAACACCAAAAGAATATAATTCTCAAATTAGTGATTCGGTAAATAATGCAATTATTAAAGGTATGAAATTAGAACCAGAAGAACGCCCTCAATTTGTCGGTGAATGGTTAACTTTATTATCACAACCACCAGAACTTTTCACAACTAATATCCCCTCAACATTGCCACCAACTATGCCAATAATTACCGAAATTCCCACAGAATTAGTAAATGTTGATGGGAGTGTAAAACCAGAATTAGCAACTTTTAAATTTGAAGTTTTAACAATCACAACTAACTCTAAGTCAGAAATATCTGAAACTATGAAAGAGCAGCGAGAAGCTCAACAATTTATCGAAAATCTTGGTAATAATATTTCCCTAGAAATGGTATCTATTCCTGGCAATACTTTCTTGATGGGTTCGCCAGAAACAGTAACAGAAAAATGGGAAACAGAAACTCCTCAACATCCAGTCACAATCGCACCTTTATTTATTAGCAAATATCCCATTACTCAAGCACAATGGCAAGTAATCATGGGAAAAAATCCTGCTTATTTTCGAGGAGAAAATAGACCAGTAGAAATGGTATCTTGGTATAGTGCAATTGAATTTTGTAGGTGTCTATCTGCTCAGACAGGAAAAGTTTATCGGTTACTCTCAGAAGCAGAATGGGAATATGCTTGTCGTGGCGGGACAAATACATTATTTCACTTTGGAAATATTCTTACACCTGACATAGCTAACTATAACAGTGAAGAAGCTTTTGCTTGTCCATTGCAAAAAAATTATTATGAGCAAACAACAGATGTAGGTAGTTTCCCTCCTAATAATTTCGGTTTATATGACTTTCATGGCAATGTCTGGGAATGGTGCGCCGATCCCTGGCATGATAATTACCGAGATGCTCCTGTGGATGGTAGTGTGTGGGAAAAAAATGGGAATTATGCCTATAGAGTCCTCAGAGGTGGAAGTTGGTTAAACTATTCTAGAGGTTGTCGCAGTGGAAATCGAAATTATAATAACCCTAGAGCTAGGTTGAAGTCTGTGGGGTTTAGGGTTGCCGTTTCTCATCCCATATAGCTGAAGTCTGAAGTCTGAAGTTAGAAAGGGCGAATGGTTATTATCTCGTAGATTCGCAGCACAAACTAAGGCATCATGTAAAAAATAAGTTGTAAAAATTTTATTTGAAATAAATTGTGACATCTAACTTCCATCAAAAAAACTGTTCAGGTTATTTTTACACGGCTCCTAAATTCGAGAGGGATAAAAATGGTGCATTAGATGGGAAGTCTGGTGACTGTGAGGAGATGGAGAGATGGATTCATTAATTGATAATTGATAATGGATAATTGATAATTACAAGATGGTTTTAACCGTTACGGAATTGAATATCGGGAAATTCAAGAGCACTTTTTTTTCCCTATCCAAGGGGAGGCTTCAAGGCGCGAATTATTTAATTATTAATAATTAATAATTAATAATTGGGGAAAGTTAATCAGATGAGTTATTATGCTCCTATTACTTACAGCGTTTTCCCTTATTATGTATGAGGTATAAAACTTTAGGTTTGAGGGAAAAGGGAACAGGGAATAGGGAATAGGGAATAGAAAAGAAAAAAAATAACTGTACCTCATAACTTCGCAAACTGCTGTAAGATAGTAAATTTATCATTGGCTAAGTAGTTGACAAAATTAATTACACAAAATTAAACTTGAAACCTCTATCCAGCATAGAGACTAAATATGTCTAATGTGTAAATATTTCTGTCCGATTACTTAGCAATCAATCATCGTGTTTTTTAGTCAATTTACTAACGATGCTATACATAACAATTCTATTTATCATTTTTCAAATCTAAATGTTCTATAATTTCGCAAATTTTGCCGGAGTTATAGTTATAGGTATAACAATTTTTTTGATTTAGAATTGCTTTAATAACAAGGTAAAAGTAATATCAATTTCTGTAAATTCGGCAGAAAATATCAAAAACCAGAAAAATCTATAGATAGAATAATTGATCGAAAAGAGAAATGATTATAGTCCGGGAATAATTACAGCACTTTCCTTTCCCCGTGAGGTAAATAGCTAAGAGGCAAAATGCCTGTCGTACAAGAATTTTATCATTTCAAATTGTACATCATTACTCCGAAGTCTGAAATATTTTGTATGAATAAATTGAGCATCATCACAGTCAATTTGATTTACTGATAAATGTAAAATCTCAACCATTTTGTGTTAGTTATTCTTGTCTTGGCTCCAATTTTTTCTGTTGTATAACTCGACAATTAAATTTTATTTTGTTTGACTACTTATCTCCAACTATTTTTAACTAAAAAAATTAAACATTAAATTACTACTATGGACTTATTAGAATATCAGGCAAAAGCATTATTTAGTGAAATGGGAATACCAGTCTTGCCATCTCAAAGGATAGACTATCCTAAAGATTTAAAAAAATTAAAGATACCTTACCCAGTAGTTCTTAAATCTCAAGTTCATGCTGGAGAAAGAAATAGATTAGGTGGTATTAAATTTGTTGAAAATACAATTGATGCTGTAGCAGCAGCTCAAACAATTTTTAATTTACCAATTAAAGATGAGTATCCCGAAGTATTATTAGCAGAAGCAAAGTATAATCCTGACCAAGAGTTATATTTAGCAGTTGTGTTAGATCCTATAGCAAGTCGTCCTGTACTTCTTGGTTCAATACAAGGGGGTATTGATACAGAAACAGCTCTGAAAAATATGCAGCAGGTAGTAGTTAATCAAGAATTTTCCCCTTTTTATGCACGTCGTTTAATGGTGAAAATTGGATTGGAAGGAAAACTGATAGAGTTAGTCAGTCATATAGTAGAAAA
>JBFRWR010000493.1:0-2829 GCA_051439685.1 Trichodesmium sp. | reverse complement strand
CTGAATTCATCTTCAAAAGCTTTGGCTAGAAATTTGCTATAAATATCATCCTCTTGAATTATGATACTAGCCGTCTGCTGATGCAAAATTCTCTTAACATAATTGGCTAAATAAATGCCTTGGAAAGAAGTATCAACAACTACTCTAAAGTACCAATCATTTCCTTGTGTAACAGCTTGATTAGTTGCAGAAGCAGTAATCGCTGGAATGCCATATTCTTTGTAAACTTTACTCCCTTCAACAGAAGTAGAACTGGAATAATGTCCTAAAACTACGAGGGCTTTATTTTGTTTGGCAATCTCCAAAGCTTTCTGTCGAGCTAATTCAGGTTCTCTTTGGTCATCAAACTCTAGCAATTTGACCTGCTTTCCCCAAATTCCCCCCTCTTGGTTAACCTGGTCGAGATACAAGTTGATTCCCCTAACCATCTCCTGTCCCTCTAATTTGTGTTCTCCAGTCAGGGGACCGACAACTGCAAGATAAATGGTACGGTCTCCTCTAGGAAAAATGATAACGATTCCTAAACAAAAGATTAACAGGAGAAAAAATATTAAGAATCGATATTTTTTTGGTAACTTGAGTTTCATTAAGGATTGTTCCTGTTAAGAAGAGTCTGTTCATGAACTAAGTAGATGCTAGATTTCACAATTCACAGGACTTACGCAGACGACCCCCCTAAAGCCAGTTTCTCCTAGATGTTTATTCTCAAAAATAATGATTTAGCTTAGAAACCAAGTTTCTTTGCGTAAGTCCTGAATTCATTTCAGATAAAATTTATACTACTTAATTTTTACATAGCTCCCTGTGGGAAATAGCTACTACTAAACAAAAGTTAACACTAACAGACTCTGCATTATTTGACCTGAAACAAGTTAAATCTGATTAACACCTATCTCCAGTAGTTTTTCTAATCTTGCACTTGACCAATATTCTGTTGGGTAGGCGATCGCAAAAATAGAGTCAAGTCGAATTAACCATGTCACTTGTTTAAAAGTATCATCTTCTTCATCAAATTCATCTGGTGGCACTAAGACCATAATTTCCACAAAATCTTCAGTTACATTAACCGGGAGACCATAATAAGTTTCCTCTGCTTCAATGCGAACTTTACTACCATTTTCTAAGGCTTCTGTTAACCTTTGATAAAGAAGATTAGGCTTTTTTGATTTGTATTTTCTGGTCACAATTATTCTCCATAACTCTGATGTTGTAATTTACGCTTTTAACAGCACCCATATACAACTTCGCCATTAACTCGTTAGCAGTCGCCGCATGATGAGATGTGGGTGTTTGGGAATTAGCCCAAAAGTTACTAATAGACATCTCCAAAAATCAAAAATGAAATCAATTCAAGATATGAAGTTAACAATTTCATTCCCTATTCCCTATTCCCTATTCCCTGACTTCTGCAAGAAGTCTAATGATATCGAAAATCTGTCCTTTACCCAAATGTTACTACGGGGACTTAATGCTTAAAAAGCAAATTATGACTAGCAGTCAATGCGGAGATACACTTACCGAATAATTAAGGTTTAAAGCCTCTCATAAACAAGGAGAAACAATGAATTTATTTTCCTTTTATTCAATCCTCTTCCTTTGAGGGAGAGGTAATTATCAATTATCCATTATCAATTATTGAAGGGTTCTATCGTAATATCAAATCCGCTTGATTGGACATAAAAAAAATATCCAATCGTCATAGTTACGCTCATCTTTCTAATCCTCTCTCCTCCTGACTTCTGACTCCTGACTCCTGACTCCTAAAAGTTAACCAATCTATAACTGTTTAACCGGATTTGATATAACTTCCTAATAACCACTATTGAAAATTTAAGTCCCAATATTACAACAATATTTGACCAGAAACTATCTGCAAAAGTTCTTACAAACAATGATATAATAAATTCTTCATTCTTGAGTCAAAAGTAGTATCTTGGGAAATGCAAGCTGTACTTTTCAAATATCCTCTGAATACCATTTATTAAAAGTAATACTAGGTTGGGAAGATTAAACAAATCAGCATAAACATAGCTAAAGTTATTCAATAAAATGATGATAAATCCGACTCTACTTGATTTTATTTCCTATATGGGAACAACCCTAGCGTCTTTGTTTGCAATTGCTAATCCCATTGGCAGTATTCCCATTTTTTATAGTTTAACCTCAAAAGATAGCAGATGCTATCAAATTGAACAAGCTCAAAAAACAGCAATTAATGTTACATTAATTTTGATGGTTTTTTTGTTTATCGGTAGCTATATCCTTAATTTTTTTGGACTTTCTCTGGCTGAGATTCAGATTGCAGGTGGGCTAATTGTTGGTCATACGGCCTGGGGAATGGTGACAACTAAACAAATGTTGACACAAGGGGAACGTCAGGAAGCAACCGATCGAGAAGATGTCTCATTTACACCTATGGCACTACCACTAATAGCAGGCCCTGGAGCAATTGGTGTCGCCATTTCTCAAGGAACACAAGCAAAACAGCTTGTTCAATCTTTGGGATGTGCAGCAGGTGTGCTTTTATTAGGAATTATAGTTTATCTATGTTTGATTTTGGGAAAACCATTAATTGATAGAATTGGGCAAAATGGAATTGGAGCTTTAAATCGAATTTTTGGTTTTTTAATATTGTCAATTGCTGTTGAGCTGATAGCTGGAGGTGTGACTGAGATTATTAAAAAATTGGCTCCCATTTTGTTGCAGTCTTAAGTCTGAAGCATCTACACTCAAGTGATTTTGATTCTTATTGAAGACTTACGCATCCAAACAAGAAACCGGGTTTATTTCCATGATTATTTTCAAATCACGAAATTTTCTGGATAAACC
>JBFRWR010000492.1:0-4072 GCA_051439685.1 Trichodesmium sp. | reverse complement strand
GCATAGAGCTACTCCCTGTTTTGTTGCTTCTATTGCTTGAGTATCGTTGCCAAAACTAACTGGAATGGTGTCTTGAAAAGTTGCACCATTAGATGTTTGAATATTTTGTAATTTCTGGTTCATAGTTTTAATTTAATCTTGATTTTTGTTGGTACAAATATTGTTTTTATCAAAGAATTTCTCTGACAATAAAAGAAGTTTAGCACAGTCAAAATTCATTTTCTAGTGCTAGATTTTGCCGGATAATTGACATGACTGAACTGTTGACTGATAACTGGCTTTATTCATTAATATCAGGACTTACCCATTAGGAAAGAGTTTTGGGCATTTGAGATTGCGTCGCTATCGCGTGCAATGACAGAATTTCGTTTTTTTGCGTAAGTCCTAAATATATAATAAATAATTACCTCTGGTTAAAACCGAAAGGATAGCCTTGAAACCAAATGGATTAATTATCAATTATCAATTATCAATTATTAATTATCCATTGGTAATGCAGCTATCATATTTTCTACTACTTTTAGAGCCTTTTCATCCAGAAAATCCCAATTGACATTTCCATCTTGATTTAGTAAGCTAGTATCAATATCAACTTCTACTGTTTGATTAGGAGTATGAGTAGATTGATAATTACTAAAACAAACTTGATAGCAAAGTTCCCAGATATCAATACTAATTTTTTGGTCTTGATATTCTAAGTCTAGTTTATAACCTGGAACTGGTATTTGTACCTCTTGATAAGTACCTTGCCAAACTGAATTTTCCAATTTTTTACTAATATGATCTAGTATTCTAATAAAGGCAGGCTGCATTAATAGTTCTGCTTGTTTCCAGGAAGTAATGTTATTGATTTTGGGCTTCATTTTCTTAATTGGTAAAATTAGGTTTCTTGAGGGCAGATTACTATTTATTTTGAAAATTTCAGCTATTTTTGTTTTTGATAGAAATCTAAAACTTTGTCGGTATAGTTAGCTGTTTCACCACTATTATATTGATCGGGATTTCCTGTCATCCACCACGCTGCAGCTCGACGTACTGCTAATGACTCATTATTACCACTAGCAGCATACTCTTCTTTTAAAATATCTGCCATTACGCATCCTAAAATTTCCCTGGCTTTTTCCATATTGGCCTCAAATTCTTTTACAGTTATTTCTTCTCCCGTACAAAGCTTTGACCATCTGGGAATGTTATCTGGTTTAATTTGCCAGTTACTATGTAACCCATCATTTTTTGTTCCTGTTTGGGGTGCTGCCAGTCGGAGTGCTTCTACTAATGCTTGAATTTGTGTATTTGATATTTCTGCTTTGACTGGTGTAGTCCAAATTGTTAATATGGCAATAATTCCTAATACAAATCGCATCCTGATATCTCCTAATTAACTCAAAATTTTTATTTGGAACTGGTGTACAAGTAGTGATATCTGAAAATAAATTTAATATGCTAGCATAACTAATTTTTTAGACAAAATTCTTGATTTCTGCAACTAATTTATCAATTTCTGCCTCTGTTGTAAAGTAATGAGTACAAGCTCTTGCACAATCTGGATCGAGAATAGTTCTGACCATAATTTCTTGTTTTTCTAAATATGTAACTAACTCTTGATGGGATTTACCATTAGTTAATTGAAAGGAAACTAAACCAGATTCTGGTGGCTTTGTTCGTAAACATTTAATTTCAGGAATTTTGCTTAATTCTGCCCACAAATATCCACTTAATTGTTTGATTTTTTCATATCTTTCTGTAGCAGTTCCCCACTGATTCTGGAGAGCGATCGCTTCTCTTAAACCAGAATATAAAGGATAAGCTGAAGTTGCTATTTCATAACGTCTACCATCTGGTTGCCAAGCTATGGGTTTACCACTTTTATCTTTTAAAATACCCCGCCAACCAATAAAAGTAGGACTCAAATTTTCTCTGGCTTTAGCACTTATATAAAGTCCGCCTAAACCTTCTGGTCCACACCACCATTTATGACCCGTAAAGGCATAAAAATCAACTTCTGTTTCTGCTAATTTTAAAGGTAAAACTCCTACTGACTGAGCAGCATCTACTAATACTTGAATTGGTGATGGAAATAAATGATGACAAGCTTTGACAATTTCGGCTAATGGTAAAACTTGACCTGTATTCCACAATATATGACTGATTACTAATAATTTTGTATTTGGTTGTAGGTTTTGAGAAATTACTTCTACAGGATTTCCTTCATTTAAAGTTTCCATAATTGGGCAAGTAGAAACTTCTATATGGAAACGTCTTTGTATCTCTTGAATTGTGGCAATAATTCCTGGATGTTCGCAGTCAGAAAGTAATATATGATCTCCTGGCTGCCAATCTAAACCCCACAGGGGAATATTACAACCTACTGTAACATCTTCTGTCAAAGTAATAGTATCTGAAGAAACTCCTAATTCAGCAGCGATGGCTCCTCTAATTAGAGCTATTTCATTAGCTATCCATTTATGAACTTTGTCAGAAAAAGGTCCGAGATTTTGTACTTTTTGATAGGAGTCATAAATTGCCTGTAAAGATATTTCAGGCATTGGTCCTTGACCACCATAATTAAAATAATTTTTATTAGCTAAAGATGGAAATTTTTCCCGATAACTTGACAGTTGAGTTAAACCATGATTCATAAATTTATTAATGATAAACTGCATTTTTTTTCGGCTTGAGTATTATAACATAAATTTCCTTTACCAAAAAATTTAGGTATAAAGATTCTCCATTCATAGTAGGGGTGGGTTTCACGTTAAACTCATTAATTTAACGATTAACTAAAATCAAACTGCCCCAAAATCTAATATCATCAGGACTTACGCATAACCGCTATATCTAGTACGGGCAAATCGCTTGTAGGGGCGAATCGCGATTCGCCCCTACAGATGGTGTATATTTTGATATTTTGCGTAAGTCCTCTTAATACTTGATATAACTTTTAGACTTTTTTTATAGTAATATAGAATCCGGATAATTACTATAGCCTACGTCATTGCGACTGGAACGAAGTGGAAGGTTTGCGCAGCATTCCGTAAGGAAAGCAATCTCAGGGGTGCGCGGAGATTGCTTCCTATCGTCGCAATGACAACTATTCAAGCGGATTCTATATAAGTTGAATTCTAGCTGAATAATATCCCTGAAGAAAACGGTTTAAATAAAGCTTTTATTCCACATCAAAAGCAATAGCTGTTTTTGCTAGCGCAAAACTTTCCTAACGGAATGCTGCATAATTCTCAATTATTTAAACTCTAAATTCTTGTAAGAGAGATTTAATCTTAACAAATTCATTTTCTAATTGAATTAATAGTTGTTCTGCTTCAGCTATTAAACCAAATTTAGCTTTTTCTTCGATAGCAGCAGCAATTTTTGCCATACTTACAATTCCTAAATTGCCACAAACTCCTTTCAAACTATGAGCAGTTAACTTTAAGGTTTCACTTTCAAATTCATCGATAGTTTGTTTCATGGTGACAAACATTTCTTCAGCATCCTTAATAAAAGAATTAATCAAGTCTGTTACTAAATCTGGTTGACCCTGTATTTGTAATTGTTGACGAATATCTGTGAGAATTTGCCAATTTATTGCCTGCTCATCTTGAGAAACATTGGTTGAATTTGGAGGGAGAGACTGAGAAATTAGATGGGATGTTCCTTGTGGTACTGCTAATATAGAGTTTTGATTCTGCAAAATTCTGGCTCCCCAATGTACTAAAATCTTTTGCAAAGTTTGCAGTTTAACTGGTTTACTAATATAGTCATCCATACCTGTTTCCAGACACAGCTCGCGATCGCCATTCATCGCACCCGCAGTCATCGCCACAATAACAGGTCTGTGATCTAGCTGTTTGCCGTATTTTTCACAGATATGTTTCGTGGTTGCTAAACCATCCATTTCTGGCATTTGCACATCCATCAGCACCAAATCATAAGGTATTTGCTCTAGAGCTGTTAAAACTTCCAAACCATTACTAACCACATCAGGGCGATAACCCATCCTCTGCAAAATTGATGTTGCTACCTTTTGATTTACTACGTTATCTTCAGCGACTAAAATTCTTAAAGGTACTTT
>JBFRWR010000491.1:0-8153 GCA_051439685.1 Trichodesmium sp. | reverse complement strand
ACAGGGTTATCCTATTGGGTTGGTTACTTTATCTAGTTTGCGTGAAACTCTAAGTCCACGTTATTTTTTGCGGTTTCGACAAGTTGATGAAGTTATGAGTCGTAATGTACTTTGGGATGTTCCCTCTACTTCTATTATGGAAATAGCCAGAAAAATGGTTTTTAATCAGGTTAGTTGTATTGTTTTGGTCGAACATAAATCAGATATTTTGACTCCAGTAGGAATTATTACAGAAAAAGATATTGTACAGTTTCAGGCGCTAGATATGAATCTCAAAGAGCTTACTGCTGAGGAAGTAATGAGTTCTCCATTATTTTGTTTAAAACCAAAAGATGACCTGCTTCAAGTCTATCAAAAAATGGAAGAATTACGAATCAGAAGGTTAGTTATAACAGGGGATAAAGGGGAATTATTAGGAATAATAACAGAAACCGATCTAGCTAATCTGATCGACCCCATAGAAATGTCTGGTTTCTTAGAAATCCTACAATATAGAGTTAACCAACTGGAAGAGGACAAGGCTTTTTTACTCCAAAAACAAGGAATTGAATTAAATCAAGCTATTGAAAAAAAGCAATTTGAATTATATTATCAACCACAATTTAATTTAAGCACAAAAAAGGTTTTTGGTGCAGAAGCTTTAATCCGTTGGAATTCTCCGGAAAGAGGTATAGTTTCTCCTGCTGAATTTATTCCTTTAGCTGAAAAAACAGGTTTAATCATTCCTATAGGTCAATGGGTATTAGAAACTGCTTGTAAACAAATAAAAGATTGGCAAAAAGAGGGATTGCCACATCTAGAAATTTCTGTCAATATCTCAAGTAAACAGTTTCATCAATCTAACTTAGCTGAAGAAATATTAAAGATTTTGAAAAAATATGAAATTGAACCACAATGGCTTAAATTAGAACTAACTGAAAGTGTATTAGTGCAAGATATTGACATGACATTAGAACAGTTTAAAATGTTCAAAGCAGCCCAAATTGACGTTTCAATTGATGATTTTGGGACAGGATATGCTTCATTGGCATATTTACAGCATTTCGATTTTAATACTCTAAAAATTGACCGTTCTTTTGTTAAAGATATTCATCAAAATTTGAAAAACTCGGCTATTACTAATGCTGTTATTCGTATGGCTAAACAATTAAACTTTCAAGTCATTGCAGAAGGAGTAGAGACTGAAGAAGAAAGTGATTTTTTATATGCTCATGGTTGCGAATTAATTCAAGGTTATTTAATTAGTCGCCCACTTTCTGCTAGAGATTTTTCTAAATTTATAGCTTTTTGAAGATATGTTATATTAAATTAACAGGAATTACGCAAATAATGAAATTATACACAATCTGTAGGGGTTAACGGCCGTTAACTATATGTAACTATATGTTGTGGTGATGGGTAAGTCTAGATATTTCCCAAAACTTAATATTAGGTGTAAAATTAATATATTAGTCTGTAATAGGCATCAGGTCAATAAGCAAAAGGATATCCAATTATGACCACAACTTCAAACTACACCAACAACACCAACCACACTGAAACAACTGGGGAACAACTAGGTGCATTTTTACAAGCTCATCACGAAATAGAATATATCCTACCTGCTTTGGTGGGGATGATGATCACCAATAGATTTCAACTGCGGGGAGCTACAGCACTTCTTGTTAACCTAACAGTTGCAGGTTTTGTCCGTGAAATCATCGAACAACTCAAACACCAAGCAATAAATGTACCTGTAGTCGAAAGTAGTCACACAACAACAACTACTACGGCGGAATATACAACGACAGTTATTAATGAAGACTCGCCAGCATATACTATAGTACATTCCCTTCCTGGTCGGATACGGTTACGCATTCCCAGAATAGGAAGCGATCGCGACTATGCCAGACGTTTGGAACAACTATTAATGCTAGACTCCCATGTATTGGGGGTGCGGATCAATACTAGCGCAGCTTCGGTGATTATTCACTATCAAACAGAGGGAATGTCAGACTGGGAATTAGGAATGCGACTAATGACTATTATTGAAGAAGTTGAGTCTGAAAATAGGGAAGCGGGAAGCGGGAACGGCGAACATGAAACAGGGGAAGAATAATGGCGTTGCTGAATGCTGGGATGATTGAGGCCGACACGGAGATACGGGGACACGGGGACACGGGGATTATAGTCGATCCTCTCTGCTCAAATTATCCCGCAATTATGCAATGCCAGAATAATTAATATTACTTCTTAATTTTTGACTGAAAATAAAACCATGCAAACTATCAAATCACAAAAATCAGGGTCAACATCACCATTAACAATTAAAACTCCCACAATATCCCTAGTTCATGGGATACCTGGAAGAATCAGATTTCGGGTGATGCGGTTAAGTGTAGATCAAAACTATGCTAAAAATCTACAAGCATTATTAGACTCAGATAGCCATGTCAAACAAGTTCGGATTAACCAAGCTGCAGGTTCCATAGCCATAAATTATCAAACCCAAGACAAATCAGAAAAAGAAGTGCGAGAACATCTAGTTTATCTGATGGAAAATGTTGATAATTTAGCCATTCCAGTTGTCAGGAAAAAAAATGACTCCCAACTCGCCACACCAGAAGCAGAAGACGAACATGAGGGAGAATGGTCGAGTCTAGTCAACCCAGGTCTCGCAACCCTATTAGCTTTTCTTGGCGGACCATTAAAACTACCTATTTCGCCACAACTGAGTTTTTCAGCCCTAGCTATAGCAGCATTCCCGGTAGTTAAACGCGCATTCTACAGTCTATTTATCGATCGTCGCATTAATATCGACTGTCTCGACTTTCTCTCTCTGAGTCTCGGTGCCATTCAAGGCAAACTATTAACGCCAGCATTAGTCTTAACGCTCCACGAACTAGGAGATGTCATTCGGGAACAAACAGCTAGGTCAACCGAACATCAAACCGCAGACTTATTAGATGCCATCGGACGTTTTGCTTGGGTAGAAAGAGATGGAGAAAAACAGCAAATACCAAGCGACCAAGTAAAACAAGGCGATACGGTAATAGTTTACCCAGGGGAACAAATACCAGTCGATGGGGAAATATTGCGAGGTGAAGCAGTCATCGACCAACAGCAACTCACTGGAGAATCAATGCCAGTTGTAGGTAAAGTAGGTACTTTTGTCTATGCTTCGACTTTAGTTCGTTCCGGTCAAATTTATATCAAGACAGAAAGAGTCGGCAAACAAACTCGCGCTGCTGCTAGTATCGAATTATTGCAAAAAGCTCCAGTACATGACACGAGAATGGCAAACTATGCTTCTCAAATGGCGGATAAATTAATTATGCCGTCGTTGGTTTTGGCTGGCATTGTCTTAGCTACTACTCGCGATCCGGGTAGAGCTGCTTCTATTCTGACTCTCGACTTTGTAACAGGAATTCGGGTATCAGTGCCCACTGCATTTTTAGGAGCGCTTAACCATACTACCCGACATGGTATTTTGGTCAGAAGCGGTCGGACTTTGGAAATGTTGGCTGAGATTGATACTATTGTTTTTGATAAGACTGGCACTTTGACTCAGGGTAATATTGCTGTGGTGGATGTAGAAACTGTGGCGGGGCGGATGAGCGCTCAAGAGGTGTTGGCTTTGGCTGCTTCTGCTGAACAACGAATTACTCATCCAGTGGCAGAGGCGATCGTTCGTTATGCGGAGGAGCAAGGTGTGACTGTTTCTCCTCGGACTGAGTGGGATTATCAGGTGGGTTTAGGTATTCGGGCAACAATTCAAGACCAGGAGGTTTTGGTGGGGAGTGCCAAGTTTTTGACTCAAGCTGGGGTTGATTTAGATTGTTTTTATGAGCATCATCCTTGTTTTGTGGAAAATTGCGGCCATCCTAACCAAGAATGTCCGGTTTCTGAGTGGTTATCTTTGATTTATGTAGCTTGTAATGGAGAGTTTCAGGGGGCAATTCAATATAAAGACCCAGTGCGTCCCGAAAGTATGCCTCTGATTGTTAAGTTACAGAAGGAGTATGGAATGGAGGTACATTTGTTGACTGGGGATAATGAAGTGAGGGCGAAGATGGTGGCTGCGGAGTTGAAAATTCCTGAGTCTCAGGTTCATGCGGAGGCTTTTCCAGACCAAAAGGCTGCTATTGTCCGCGATTTGCGTCGCGCTGGTAATACTGTGGCTTTTGTCGGGGATGGGTTGAATGATTCGGTGGCTTTAGCTTATGCTGATGTGTCTGTTTCTTTTGAGAATGGTTCAGATGTAGCAAGGGAAACAGCAGATGTGGTTTTGATGAATAATAATTTATCTAGTTTGTTGGAGGCGATCGCTATTGCCAAGGAAACTAAAAATCTGATTGAACAAAATACAGTTATGGTAGTCGGGCCAAATTTGGTTGCTTTGGGATTTGCCTCAACATTGGGGTTACATCCTTTGATTGCTACTGTTATTCATAATGGTAGTGCGATCGCGGCTGGTTTAAATAGTTTACGCCCTCTGGTACAGCATCAGTTAGAATCTGGGAATTGAAGAAAGTGTTGGGAAATATTTCCGACTAATGATGTACGAATTTTAATGGTAAAATACTTGTAGTATAAGCATCTTGCCTGTAAGCTGCATACTTCACGGGCAAAGGAAATTTCTGTATATTATATTCGGTACAAGAGTTATAATAAGGTTAGTAGTTTGGCTCTAGCCATCAAGTTAAATCTTGGGCTTAAATGCCAACTACAAATACACCAGATTCCAAGCATAAGAAGTACAGATATTAATAATTAAATCTATCCAGTGCGAGCATCTTGCTCGCGTGGGTGTACCTCACCAAGGTGGAATACGCTGTAATATTTCCCAGAAATAATATTGTAACTAATTCTCGAATTTTTCGGGAGGCTTACATGATATTATTTCTCTCCCATTTAGTAGGCAAGATACTACTACTTTTCTGCTTTCTTTTGCTTACTTTCTTAACCTTAATTACTACTTAAAATTAACTATGTCACTCATTCACTTAAGAAAATCTGTCCTAACTCTTCACCTCCGAGAAATGGTTGAAGACGGTCAAACAAATAATCAACTTGCCATTTTAGGATTAGGTGCAATTTTTGTTGGTCCATTAGTAGCTCCTGCTGTTACTAAAATGGCTAGACCTCTTGCTAAAGCTGTTATTAAAAGTGGTCTTTCTTTATACGAACAAAGTAAGGTTACTGTAGCAGAAGTTAGGGAAGAATTTGCTGATAATTTAGCAGAAGTTCAAACCCATAGGGGTGATTAAATTTATCAGGGGTGGGTTAAGCTAATTATTAGAACTTACACAAAGAGGCTATCTATAGGGGCAGTTTGCGTTTGCGTAGCATTCCGTAGGAAACTGCCCCTACTAGCGCGTCTAGACTAAAATTGTGAGTAAAACCTAACCCCCCAACCCCCTTCCTATCCCCCCTAGCCCCCCTTTGAAAGGGGGGAGGAAGGGAAGGGGGAGCATTTTTCCCCTCTCCTTGCAGGAGAGGGGTTGGGGGAGAGGTCTTCCGAGATGCTGAAACTTACCCACATTTTCAAGCTAGACGAGCTACTAAAAGTGGTTTACGGAGTAACTGACTTATTTGCATTCAATTCTTGTTGGGAATATACACCTGCTTTTAAGTTGGCTTTATGTTGGGCTTCTGCTGCAGCTTCTGCTTTAGCTTCTGCGACAATATCTCCGAATACTTCTGCTGTTTCAGCTAAGGCACCTTTAGTTTTTTCCAAGAAAGAAACTCCCGTTTTAATAGTTGCTTTAGCGACGGGTTTTAACAATGGTAAAAGAATTGGAGTTAAGACAACTGCTCCTACACCCACAGCAATAGGTACGCGATGTCGAATCACAGTTTGTTTGATTTGTGCGGGTAAATTATTTGTTGCTTGTTGCCAGGTTTGATTGACTGGAACAGGTAAATTTCGATTAATTACTGCTGGTAGGTTTTGGTTTGTTTGATTGATTTTTTCTACCATAAGATGTTCTCCTGATGATGTGAATATTGTTTGTTTATCTCAGATTTTCTTGATTTTTTCTAGCTAGTTTGACGATAATTGGATAACCGGATTTTATTTTAGATGGAGTCTCATTGATTTGGTATAATTCAAAGATTTTCTGTTGTTTCTTTTGAGTATCTTTATTCTGAGGAATACTGTGCCAACAATTCTCTTCCCTACAGTTTTTACAGTGGGTATTTTACAGAGACTCCATATATGAACAAGTTTTTCCTTATTTTATTAACAATTCTTTTATTATAACTGCTAATTTTCTGATTGACCCATTAATTTTTTGTTAATTTTTTTATTGTAGGGGCGGGTTCCCGCGTTAAGTTAATGGGAACTCAAGAAAATGAAGTAAACCCGCCCCCATTCTGGGTGGTTATCAAGATCAAGATTACCTCCAGGTTGAAAGAGGGGCAGGTTTTGGTGAATTAATATCATGTATCAAGATTTTGGGTGAAACTCGCCCCTACGATTTTACATAGGTTAACCTGGTAGGGGCGGGTTCCCGCGTTAAGTTAATGGGAAGTCAATAAAATGGAATAAACCCGCCCCCATGTCGCGTTCAATCAATGTTAAATCAAGATCAGGATTACCCGCAGGTTGCAGGGGGGCGGGTTTTGGTGAATTAATATCATGTATCAAGATTTTGGGTGAAACCCGCCCCTACAATTTTACATACGTTAACCTGGTAGGGGCGGGTTCCCGCGTTAAGTTAATGGGAAGTCAATAAAATGAAATCAACCCGCCCCCATACCGCGTTCAATCAATGTTACATCAAGATCAGGATTACCCGCAAGTTGCATGGGGGCGGGTTTTGCTGAATTAATATCATGTATCAAGATTTTGGGTGAAACCCGCCCCTACAAATCATTAATGAAAAATTTACCAAGCGTAATGAATTAGTTGTCAGAATTCGTACCTAAAATACATTTAGCCTCCAATAAAACTAAATCTTTCATCTCTATAACTCGACAACTTTGTTGAACATTTAACAAACTCGGAACTATGCCATTTTCCATCTGCGCTCTAACTACAGCAGCAGCATTATTATTTAATTGTTGAAGACGATGATTTTTTCTGACATATTCTAAAGTTAATGCCTGAGAATCTAACAACCAAAAATCAATCTCATATTTTTCGATAAATTTTTTCACTTCTTCTAAATTAGGACTATATTGTGCTTGGATTAAATCATTTGCTCGTTCTTTTATATGACTATAATATCCTTGATGATAAGGTAAAGCATATTCGGAACCAACTAATATTGAACGTTTGGCAAAAGTGGGAATATTATTAGCTTCTAATGCTAAGGAAGCAACGCGGATATCTGAGGGTTGTTTGGCTAAAAATTCATAAAGTTCTGGTGCTTTTCCCACTACATAATTAGTGACGGGAAAGTTGTTGGTTAAAGCTGGATATAAAAGCAGGAAAATTAATACTATATATATAGATATGTTTTTGATTTTTCCGACTGGTTTTGTTTGGGAGAAATGGTTGAATAGATGGAATTTTTGCCTGACAAAATCAATGATTAAAGTAAAGGCTATTCCACCAGCTAAAGCCATGATAATTCTGAGACTATGTTGACTGTAACGACTGGGATGATGTAGTCGAAATAATAATAAGTGGGCGGTTAAAAATATTCCAGTTGATGCTAAGGCTAATTCTGGTAAAAGGATTATTTTGTTGGTGATTTTTTTGGCTAGGGGAAAGTAATTTAAGCTCAAGAAAATAATTAATAATAATCCTGCCCAAACTTGGGGAGGGAGAAAAGATTGAGATAACCATTCTGGAGGAATAATGCCGGAGCGATCGCCTGTTAACCAAAAATCAAAACTATTATCTGAAAAGAAGGATGCTCTACCTCCAGGATAAAATTCTGGTAATTTTTTGGCTTGGGTTAATGTAATTATCGGACTATATTTGGAAGTGTTTAAAGCATAGGGTAAAAGTACAAAAAATGCTGTGGTTAAACCAATGGTTAAAATGGTAAATTTTTGCTGGTTTCGGAAGTAGAGAAAGTCTAATACTAAGAGTGCGGAACAGAGCAAAACTCCTTGGGGATAAAATAATCCGAGAAGAGAGATTGTTATTGCTATTCCTAACGAAGAATGTCTGAGGAAGTAATAGAGAAATGCTAAGAATAAAGGATAGAAAAATGCTC
>JBFRWR010000490.1:0-5248 GCA_051439685.1 Trichodesmium sp. | reverse complement strand
TAATGGCAACAACTTTTTGACGGCAGGTGGTGGTAAAGGAGCAAATCAAGCTGTTGCTGCTGCTCGTCTTGGTATTCAGACAAAAATAGTGGGGCGAGTAGGAAATGATAGTTTTGGGCAACAACTTCTGACGAGTTTGAAAAGTGCTAATGTTGACACAACAGGTGTGGTAGTTGATGAGAATATTCATACGGGGGTGGCAGTTATCGCGGTTGATGCTAGTGGAGAAAATAGTATTATTGTAATTCCTGGTGCTAACCATAGTATTAATAATACAGATGTGGAACGCCTGAGAAATTTGCTATCGGATGCCACAGCTTTACTTTTACAATTGGAAATTCCTTTAGAATTTGCTATAAGTGCTGCAAAAGTAGCTCAAGAAATGGGAGTGAAAGTTATTCTCGATCCAGCACCAATGTCAGTAAATTTTCCCAATGATTTTTATAATTTGATTGATATTATTACTCCTAATGAAATTGAAGCAAGTCAACTGGTGGGGTTTGCAGTAAACGATCAAGAAACTGCTACTCAGGCAGCTATTGAGTTATGTCGCCGTGGTGTGAAAAATGCTGTGGTGAAAATAGGAGCTAAAGGTGTTGTTTGTGCAACTGCTGAAGAGACTTTTTTTCAGCCTGCTTTTGTCGTAGAAGCGATCGATACTGTGGCAGCGGGTGATGCTTTTAATGGTGGTTTAGCAGCAGCATTAGATACAGGTTTGTCATTAAAAGATGCTATTAAATGGGGTGCTGCTGCAGGTGCTTTATGTGTTACTAAATCAGGCGCTCAACCTGCTATGGCAGATAGAAAAACGTTTGACAATTTTCTTTTAAGAAGGTAGTTGTGTGACACGCCTAAAATAGTCTGCAATAGTAGGGGCGGGTTGTAGAAAGTTGCTCAAAAGGTAAGGAAGAAGGAAGAAGGAAGAAGGAAGAAGTTTTAAGAGAAAGAAAAACCTTATGTATAGAACCAATTTGGTATATAGAAGCCCTAAAAGGATCTATTAGACATCTAGAAAAAAGAGGGAGTAGGGAGTAGGGAGTAGGGAGTAGGCAACCAACCCTTAACCTATCTTAGGAGGGTAATAATTGATTATTTCTGTAGAATAATTGATTTAGTCTGTTATCATCGGAGATGTTTTTATTATCTACTTATATCAAATCCACTCGGGTTCGGTATAACAAAACTTTCATCTTCATCTGCGATGTGTAAATCTTTATAAATTCTCTTTCCTCCTGACTCCTGACTCCTGACTCCTGACTCCTGACTCCTGTACAAAGATACTGTTAGGGGTTCTATAGCGTTTCCCAAGCTAATGATGTACAGTTGTTGTTCTTATTTTCTAATCCTTATTCCCCCATCTTCCCTACTCCCTACTCCCTAAAACAAAGGAATTTTGTACCTCACCAGTGCGGGAATTGCTATATCCACAAAGGTAATGGTTTTTGGCTCTTGAGTCAGTCCTCAGAGAAATAGAATAAAGGAAAAACACCCCTATTAATGTCCCCTTATGCAACATCTCGCCATCTTCCCCACTCTCACACTCTCCCCTCTCCTACTCCCCCCACTCCCCACCTCCAGATCTATAGAGCCTTTCAGGGGTTCTATATGGCAGTAGATATTTTCCCAACTTTTACACGCTCCGATACAAACGGACACGATATCACAGCGCTACTTGAATCGGGAATAGGTAACAGGCAACAGGCAACAGCATACTATTAAACTGTTTCAGGGTTTATAAATGTCCTAACCTTTGCTTCAACTACTATAAAGCAACTTCATCAACTCTTCATAAAACAGGTAAAATATTCATCAAATCTTTATAGAAGCCATTTGGTATCTTGGCAAAGTTGGGAGTTTTTGGCTCATGAGTCAGGAGATTAAGAAATAAAATAGGGGAAAAAGGTAGAAAAATGCGCCCATCTCCCCACCCTCCCCACACTCCCCACCCCCATCATGTATAAAAAAATAAATACCAAATAGGTTCTATATAAACCCCTCCTAGTGCAAACTTTTAGCTGTCCCGCTTGAAAAAAGATGGGGCTACCAAACTCCCGAACTTTTCCCGTGTCTGTTGGACACTTTTGTATTCATGGAGGCGATCGCTACTATTTTCCGGAATTTCCTGATTGCTTAAAGAAGCTACCTAAAAGAGCCTAAATAATTTTATTAAATGTTCAGAGTAAAAAAATATGTCTAATAATTTTACAAAAAAATTTCGTCCAAGAAAACATATTATTTCTCTTGGTTGGTTTAGTTTAATAATGATGAGTGGTTTTGCTGGTTTAGTCAAAGATGGAAATTTTAGCAGTTTACCAATCAATTTTTTAATTGGTAGTATTCCTGTTGCTATTGGTCATAATCTTGATATTAGAAGTCAGAAACAAGAGCAAAAACTTTTATTAGCTGAACAGGAGAAACGTCAATTAAAATTGATGGAAGATTTAACTATGAGTCAAACATTATTAGAAAGAGCAGAAAATTTGCCAGACTATTATAAAGTCTAGTTAGGGTTTGCGTATGGAAAGTCTTTTGCTAGGGGTAGGAGACAGGAGACAGGAGACAGGAGAAATGGAAATTATAGAGAAGGTAGTCGTCAAAATTGTCCCAAGATTTTTCTGCCATAATCATCCTCAAATACTAGCTTTTTGCAGCTCTATAGAGCGAAAACCTTGCACTTTTTTTAGACCCAAAAAGGCTGAAATCAATATCTATCAGTGCTTTGATATTTAATCAGCAAGCCCTAGTTAATTAATTAATTAATTATTATTTGAGGCAGTCGTATTCTTTGAAATATTTTCTTGCCTCAGATATTTTTTTGGCAGTCCCTAATTTGATAAGCTTGTATCCATATAACTTGCTCATTTTGACTGACGCGGAGATACGGATAAGGGGAGAGAGTAATCGAACTCGTTCCTCTGTTTTAGGATATGCAATTTCAATGGATCTAAGCTTATCAATAACTTCCGATCGCTTCCGAGAGAAAATCGGCTGTGGACTTAACCAGAGCGATCGCATTCTCATAGACCATTCTAGTTGGCCCTAAAACTCCCACACTTCCTAGAGGAATTGTCCCATTTCCATAAGTGGCACAAACCAAGGCACAACCTTGAATGGGTTCCAAGGGATTTTCTGAGCCAATTCTCACTGTCACCTGCTTATCAGTTTTTTTCCCTGCTCCAAAGATTAATGGCCAGAGTTGCTCTTGTTTTTCTTCAAGTAGTTGAATAATAGTTTGGACTTGTTCAAGTTGGGAGAATTCTGGTAAACGCAATGCTTCTGCTATACCACTAATCAGAATTCTCGTATAATCAGGTGTCTGAGAACGGAGAGTTAAATTTTCCAACAGATTTTTGATTAATTCCGTATACTTCTGAAACTCCCGGTCTAGCTCACTCCAGTCCAATAAAGATAATTCTCCTATTGCCCGATCTCGTAATTGGCTGTTCAAAAAATTTGATAATATCTGTAACTCTCTATCAATATCTTCTGGGTTGGAAAGTACCGAATTACCCTGTGAGTTTTGTCGATCATTTGTCTGATTTATTGCCCCCAAGTCCATCATCAGTGACTGAGTTTCATAAGTATTTGTCACCACAATGAGCATAATTTTTTCTGCTTCCACTTGTACCAGTTGTAGATGTCGTAGTTTAGCCGTGGAAGTTTGTGGCATTGTCACCAAAGTAATATAACCACTGAGAGTCGCTAAAATTTGAGCTGCTCCTTGAAGCACAGCCTCTAGACGACCTTCTGGCCAATTCAGTTGTTTTTGCAAAAGTTCTCCAACTTCAAAAGCCAAATTTGGGGAAGGTGTCATTAATTGATCGACATATATTCGGTAGCCTGAGTCTGAGGGAACTCTTCCTGCCGAAGTATGAGGTTGATATAAAAGTCCACTTTTCTCTAAAAAGCTCATCCCATTGCGAATGGTCGCTGGACTAACACTGAGATTATACTCTTCTACTTCTACAAGGGACTTTGAGCCAACTGGCTCTGCTGTCGCAATATAGTGGCGAATTGTTGCCCAAAGAATATGTTGATGACGATTATTAAGCTTAACTTGCACTGACATAGATGTAGGTGAGTATATCGGTAAGTTACCAGACAATAGCAGAAAATAATTATCTTAATTAATCAAAACAGTTATTTTTCTTAATATAAATTGGTGCTTCGTTATGATATAAGCACATTCTGCTAAAAAATATGTAGCCAAAGAAACTTTTCTACTTAATAATCATAAAGTTTTTGCTGTCTAATAGCGAGGTATACTTTTATCTATAACTAATGAGTAGGCATCAATACCACCAATAATATTTTTGACATTAGTAAAACCTTGACTCTTTAACCATTGGCACATTTGAGCAGAACGCATCCCATGGTGGCACAAAACTAAAGTCTCTTGCTCTGAGTCTAAATGGACATGAATTTGGTCTGACCATTCAGGAAACTGACTTAAGGATAAAACTTTAAAACCTTTGATAAAGGCTATTTCTACTTCTTGTGGCTCTCGAACATCTACTAATTGTAAATTTTCAGGAATACCATCTATTAGGCGATTTGCTAGTTCTTCAACAGTAACTTCCAGTATTGGTTGCTGAGAAAATTGTTGTGACATTTTTTAGATAAATATAGTGAACTTACTAATAGAGAATTATAGACAGATTTTTCCTAAATTGAGGATTTTTATGAAATTAGATACAGCGGTTTACTGCTTGATTAAGTAAATAAATATATTGATAGTTTTAGGGAGGGTAATAGGGAGTAGAAAGTAGAGCAGATGGAGCGGATAAAAAGACTAAGTTTATAATTGTATAACTAACAAATATATTACAGCACTTTTGAGGATTGTGAGGTACATTTGCAATTTAGCCTTCTAGGTTTTAACAAGCAGGATGCTTGTGTTACCAAAAATTTTGTACCTCACGCGCCTCCGAAATTCCTGTAAGATCATATTATCAATTATTTCTTCCTGTTACCTGTTCCCTGTTCCCTGTTCCCTCTTTTCTAGAGATGTCTAATAGCTGAATGCTTACCGAATAATTAGGGTTTGCTGAAAAAAGCAGAGGTAGGGAGGGTGGGAAGTTGGTTCGTGTGGGAAGTGTGGGGAGGGTGGGGAGACAGAGCACATCAGAGAAATAATTGTTCGGAGATTTTTCTACCCTTGGTTTGCCTAAAATCCTGACTTTTTGATAGTTTGAGCAAGAATTGTTGCACTTTTTCTGGATAAAAAAGACTATAACCTTTACAGATA
>JBFRWR010000489.1:0-13513 GCA_051439685.1 Trichodesmium sp. | reverse complement strand
ATTTTGACAAAAATCTTTAACTTTATCTATCAAAATTAGAGATTGCCGACAACTAGGACAATGCTTTGTATGTCTGTGCCAGCGATCGTATAATTGTTCATCATTTAATTCTTGAAAAGGTGTTTCTGTTATTCCTTGCCATTCTGGTTTACCCCCGGCAAATTCATCTAACCATTTGCGAAAACTAACTATACCAACATCAGCTAATGAAGGCATGAAATAGGATTTTTGCCATGTTTTATTTTCTGTTGATTCATTAACAGCTTGGGAGTGCATCATTGATAAATCTTGGTTGCTTAATTTATAGTTAGATGAGTGTTGTAACCCAGTTCTTAAATACTTTGGTAGTAGTTCAATCCAGAAGTTACGTTTTTGTGGAACTGCATCAAAAATAAACTTGGTAATATATTTACAATAACCTGGTTTTGTCGGTACAAAATATAATTGAAATAAACCAGATTTACCATTAGAAAATTCATATATTGTTGTATTAGAACAGGGTGGGGTGAATTTTCGCGTAGCATTCATATCTTTGTTAAAAATATTATAACCAGAATGTTTTAAGGTAAAACCATCCTCAGCAGACATTTTTCCAAACACTTCAAAATGTTCTATGGGAATAGCTCTTTCTGGAGAAAAACCTGCAATTCCTTCATGCAAAAATTGGGCATGAGAAGGGTCAAAACTACTTTCAACAGAGACAGTATAACCAACAGGAACTTCTGACATCAACCATTCTGTTGAAGAACTATCAAATTTATATTCTGGCATTACAGCAGGTTGTTTTATTGTGGAATCTTCAACAGCAGTAGAAGTATTATCCGGCCATACCCAAAGTAATCCTTGTTGCACTTGAGTCGGATATGTTTGTACTTGAGATAGCCTACTATTACAAGCAGTTTCTAAAGCTTTTTCATCACTCAACATAGGAATATTTGTACATTTCCCTGCTCCATCAAAACACCAACCATGATGGCGACACATTAAGTCTCCATTCTGATCAATACTTCCTAAAGATAACTGCGCCAATTTATGGGGGCAAGTATCATCCATTGCTATCCATTTTTGCTGTTTGTCTCGCCAAATTACCAGCCTTTTACCCAGTAAAGTTATTGGGGTTGGATGAGACGAATCTAGATAACTTATAGGAGTTATTGGATACCATTGTTTAGTCCAAGAAAAGTTAGTCATCATTAAATTAACAAATGTATTAAACTACAATTTAATCGCCTAATTATAACGTAGTGTATTTTGCTAATTTAGACAACATTACCTGTATTTTTCCCTATTCCCTACTCCCTATTTCCTTATGCTATACTTTTACCGAAAAATAAAGGTATAAAGCCTATCCTAATAATGAATCAATCATCTTTTTCATAAGAAGAGGAAATTCTAAATTATTGATTCTCAATTATTAATTATTAATTTTATTATGTTACCAATTATTCCTCCTCCCAAAGGGTTCAGAATATTTTCAGTGTCTGATAGTCAACTTCTACTGGTTTACCATCCAAATGGCATGAAATACTTACTCGCTTTTGCAATTATCTGCATTTTAGCTTGGATAGTATTCTGTCTGTTTATTGCAACATTATTGATAACTTCATTTATCCTAATTCAAGATTACTTAATCAGTATTTTGACTTTTATATTTTTCTTTATTCCTGTGATTATGTATTTTTTTGCAGCTAAAATGTTTAATCAAGCCTATATAATTATCTATTTTTTTCTAGGCAAATTAACTTTTGATTTTAGATTAGAGAGCCTCATATTTACTACAAATTTAGGCATTTTTAAAAATGAAATACAAGAAATTATGCGGTCAAAAATTAAATCTGTACAACAAGTAAAAACTACAGGATTTAAAGGAAATAGATTTTCATCATGGGGTTTATTAATTGAAACTGCTCACCAAGATTATCATCTTCTTTCCTATCAGTCTTATGACAAAACTCGATGGCTAGGAAAAATTATTGCTGCATGGGCAAAAGTTAATTATTTAGCATCATTAATGGATGAGTAATAGGACAAATTCAGCATTCAAATAAGCCTAAGAAAACTACTCTTTGAGTTATAACTGATAGCTGACGGCTGAATGCTTACAATTTAATAGACTAAAAATTTAACAAGAAAAAAAGACTTCAATCTAAAGTTAAAATTATAGATAACGTTTCTCAATGGGATGTGGCAACTGAGTCCTATTAAAAAGGGAATAGGGAATAGTAAAAAAAGAAAAACAGCATTAAATAGTAAGATTTACATCTCATTTAAAAACACTATATAGCAATCCTATTTTATTCGTGGCAAAAATCTTACTGCTTTTTAGAGAACAGGGAACAGGAAACAGGTGAGAGTTTCAACTTTTTTATTTACTTTTTAATTACCGAATTATTAATTATTAATAATTAAATAATTCTGGTTTAAAGCCTCCCCTTGGATAGGGGAAAAAAAGTGCTAGGATATTTCCTGCTCTTCAATTCCGTAACGGTTTTAACCAGAGGTAATTATCAATTATCCATTATCAATTATCAATTAATTAACCACAACCTATGGGCGGATTGCTATAGTATATAGAATTATTAGGACTTACCCATAAATGCTGTATGTAGGAGCAATTCATAAACTAGCCCTACGAAAAACACAATCTATATATGCTTTGCGCTTTGCGTCAGTCCTAATTATATAAAATTATAAATATAAAACTATAATTAAAGGCGGCACCCAGATTCGAACTGGGGATGAAGATTTTGCAGACCCTTGCCTTACCACTTGGCCATGCCGCCATATTTAATCACTTATAAATACCATACACTATTTAAAAATATATGGCAACCTTCAAGTTAAATGTAATCTAAGTAACTTTTTTCCTAATTAACTATGATTTCTCAATCTTCTCTTCTAGTAGCCCAAATTACGGACACTCATCTATTTGCAGAGTCAAATCAGGGAACTATGTATGGAGTTCAGACTAATAAATCTTTCCTCACAGTTTTAGACAAACTGGGACAATTAACTCCCCAACCAGATTTACTACTACTTACTGGAGATATTTCCCAAGATGAAACCCCAGAATCATACCAACATCTGGCATCCTTACTTAGTCCCCTGAATATTCCTACTTACTGGGTAGCAGGAAACCACGATCGCTTACCTATTATGGAACAGGTGTTAAATTCTGCTCCTATTTCTCCGGCCAAATCTTGGGAAATGGGTGGGTGGCACTTTTTCTTGCTAAATACTAATGTACCTGGATGTGTTTATGGCCAAGTTTCCCCAGAAAGTTTGACATGGTTGGAATCTCAACTTAAAATGCTCGGCAACCAACCAGTTTTAATAGCTTTACATCATCCTCCTGTAAAAATTAATTCAGAATGGATGGATAAAATTAGTTTACATGACTCAGAACCATTATTAAAGATAATTAATCATTATCCACAGATAAAAATTGTTATTTCTGGTCATGTTCATCAAGAATTTGAAACAAAAATAAATGGCGTTTGTTATTTAACAACTCCTTCTACTTGTATTCAATTTGAACCTCAAAATCCAGAGTTTTCTATTGATAAAAAACTACCTGGGTTGAGATTATTGACTCTTTATCCTGATGGAAATTTCACTACAAAAATTGAAAGAGCTGACTATTTTGATCAAACAGAGACGGGAAAAAGATAGAATTTTTGCAAAAGTAGGAAATAGCAGATTTTTATATAGAACCGATTTGCTATGTATGATCACGACTGTGGGGGGTAGGGGGAATTGATGAATTGCCCCTACTGAAAAATGTTAACTAGCTATCAGCTTTTCCTAATGGAATGCTCCGCAAACAGCATTTAGCTGGAGTGCTAAAAATTCAAGGGTTTAAGTCTCCCACTATATTTTAAAAATTAGTGGTGCACCTTTTATAGGAGTTTGTAGACGCGGAACTGCTTCTCTTGAGTATCCCCTATTATACACCTTGAGAAGCTGATAACGCAGTTCCTCTGCAAGAGGATTGCTAAAGTGCTGAGTGCTGAGTGCTACTTCAAACGTTATAGCGTTGTCGTGAGTGAGCAATTTTAAAGCTGAGTAAAATCACTGGAATAATTCCCACTAACACAATTGCTAAAGCTGGTCCTGCTGCCTCTGTTAACCTTTCATCAGCAGCCAAATTATAAACCCTGACTGCTAAAGTATCAAAATTAAACGGACGAATTACCATTGTTGCTGGTAACTCTTTCATTACATCGACAAAGGTTAACATTGCTCCCGTTAATAACCCACCCCACATGATCGGTGCATGAATTTTTACCAAAGTCTGTGTCGCTCCATAACCTAAACTCCGGGAAGCATCATCTAAAGTTGGTTTGATTTTTAATAAACTTGACTCTACTGCTCCAAACGCTACCGCCATAAATCTGACTAAATAAGCAAAAACTAATGCTGTAATAGTTCCACTGAACAATAAACCAGTTGAAATTCCAAAGACAGAACGCATAAAACTATCAATAGCATTATCCACTGTTCCGATAGGAATCAAAATTCCCACAGCAATAACTGAACCTGGTACAGCATAACCCATTGACGCAATCCGAGCAGATAAACGCATTCCCAAATTTCGATTTAACCGCACTCCATAAGCGAGAATCAGAGCGATCGCTACTCCTAAACCAGCAGTAACCGCTGCCAAGATTAAACTATGGGAAGCATAATCCCAAAACTTACCTCGGAAACTTGCCCCACTTTCAGCAAGAGTCATTTCTAATAATAATCCAGACGGCAAGAGAAAACCTAAAAATACTGGCAAAAAACAAACAAGTGAAGTTGCAGTTGCTCGGATTCCAGTTAAGGGAAACTGTTGCAAATTTTGATATTGACTGCTGCTTTGATAATATTTTGCTTGGCGACGCGACCACATTTCCACTAAAATCAACCATAAAATAAATAACATTAATACTGCTGCTAACTGTGCTGCTGCAACTCTCTCTCCCATACCAAACCAAGTGCGATAAATACCTGTAGTAAATGTATCGACTCCAAAATATTGGACTGTACCAAAATCATTGAGAGTTTCCATGAGTGCTAGTGCTAAACCTGCCATTATTGCTGGTCTTGCAAGGGGTAAAGCCACTTGGAAAAAACTCCGCCAAGGGTTTGCTCCAAGGGAACGACTTGCTTCTAAAGTACAGGTTGACTGTTCTAAAAAGGCAACTCGTGTCAGCAGATAGACATAGGGATATAAGGTTAAAGTTAACAGGGCGATCGCTCCGCCAATGGAACGGATGTCTGGAAACCAGTAGTCTGTTACACTTGTCCACCCAAATATTTCTCGTAACCAAGTTTGTACAGGGCCATAAAATTCTAATAATTCTGTATAGGTGTAGGCTAAAATATAAGCGGGTGCTGCTAATGGTAATAACATTGCCCATTCTAAAATACGACTACCAGGAAAACGGCACATTGTAATTAACCATGCTGCTCCCACTCCAATAACTGAAACTCCCAAACCGACTCCTACCATTAAAATTAAGGAGTTGAGGAGATAACGTGGTAATACTGTCGAGGCTAAGTGACTCCATATTTCTCCTGTATCCGAGAAAATACTGCTAAGTACAAATAGTACAGGAGTCGAAATTAGAAAGGCAATCGCTACGACAAATATAGTCCAAAGGTTCCAGTTGACACGGTTAAATTTTTTCATATTACTAAACATTTTGATTTATACATTAGGAAAATTTTACATAAACTTAATGAGAACTTTTATTAAAAACTAAGTTAAGATATTTAAGAATAAATAATGTTCTAGAGGACTTTGAGAACTATAACGCACATTCTCAAGTTCAGTATTTCAAAGCTCTGACTTTCCTACGGAATGATGCGCAAACAACTAGAGGTACTGATAACTGATAACTGATAACTGAAATAACGGAGGTTAAACAATAAATGGCCCAATCTGTAATTCTCCATCTGGAGAGTGTCAGCAAGCAATTTTCTCGCACTGCTATCCCCGCCTTGCAAAACGTAAATTTAAGATTGTACCAGGGAGATATATTGGGGTTATTAGGGCCTTCAGGTTGTGGTAAAACAACTTTATTGAGAATAATTGCAGGATTTGAGCAACCACAGTCAGGTATTGTTACTATAAATGAGCGAGTAGTTGCTGCTAAATCTGATTGGGTACCACCAGAAAAACGAAATGTTGGTATGGTATTTCAAGATTATGCCTTATTTCCCCATCTGACTGTAGCTAAAAATATTGCTTTTGGGTTACACAATTCTGGCAAAAAGTCAAGCAAACAAATGAACAATCGGGTGGCCGATGTTCTGGAATTGGTAGGTTTGTCTGGCCTAGAAAATCGTTATCCCCATGAATTATCTGGAGGTCAACAGCAGCGAGTAGCTTTAGCTCGTGCTTTAGCACCAAATCCAGCTTTAGTATTATTAGATGAACCTTTAAGTAATTTAGATGTACAAATACGAATTAGATTAAGACAAGAATTGCGAGATATTCTGAAAAGTGCTGGTGCTTCAGGAATTTTTGTCACCCACGATCAGGAAGAAGCAATGGCTATTTCTGACCAGGTAGCAGTGATGCGAGCTGGATGTGTAGAACAATTTGGCACTCCCGAAGATATTTATACTGAACCTGCTTCTAAATTTGTAGCTGAGTTTGTGACTCAGGCCAACTTTTTAGCTGCACATCGTCGCGACCAGGTGTGGGAAACAGAAATTGGTAGTTTTGAGTTAAACGATAATCATTTATTTTCTGGTAAAGTAAGCAGTTTAGATGAATTTGATAACCTGGAATTGATGATTCGTCAGGAAGACTTGATCTTAAAACCTGACAATCAAAGTTCCATTGTAATTCGCGATCGCCAATTTTTAGGTCGAGAGTTTCGTTATTGTCTCCAAACTGAGTCTGGGAAAGAATTAATTGCTCGAACTACTCCACAAATAGCATTACCGATTGGAATAAAAGTCAAGGTATCTGTTGTTGAAGATAATTTACGAGTTTTTCCGGTAATAGCTGAAGAAAACTATATTAATTCTGCTGAATTAGTGAGTAGTAGAAATTTTTGACAGGAGTAGGGGTTTGGTCTCCAAACCCCACTAAGCGCTAAAAAAGTCTTTGTTTGTAGTTGGGCTTTAGCCCATCTATACTGTCGAGCTAAAGCCCAACTACGAGCTTCTAATTAGAACTATTAAACTGGACATGATATTATGCAGAAACCGGGTTGATTGACAAATTTGTGATAATCGGGTTAAACAGTGGTCATTGCGACGATAGGAAGCAATCTCCGCGCACTCCTGAGATTGCTTCCTTCCACTCCGTTTCAGTCGCAATGACTTGGATATATTAATTATCCAGATTTTATATAAGTCCTAATAAATAGTCAAACTTAGTCAAAGATTACTTCTGACTTCTGACTTCTGACTTCTGACTTCACTAAACTACTTCCAACCCACACGATCCATTAATTTAATCGCCTCTGGGTTCAACTTACCATAAATAGCAACATTAGTAGAATCGCTCTTGAAATCACCAAAGGTTGCCAAAACGCTAGGAACAGGTACACCTGCAACTACAGGATACTCGTTATTACCATCAGAGAATATTTTTTGAGCTTCTGGACTGGTTAAATGTTCAAGAAACTTAATTGCACCTTCTTTATTGGGAGCGGTTTTAACTACCCCACCACCACTAATATTAACGTGGGTGCCGCGACCATTTTGATTCGGGAAAAACATACCCACTTTCTCTGCAACTGCTTTATCTTCTGCTTTCGTAGATCTTTTCAAACGTGCCAAATAGTAGCTATTAGCAATACCAACATCACCAATACCAGCAGCAACAGCTTTTATTTGAGCAGTGTCATTTCCTTCTGGGGGTCTGGCAAAATTGCTAACAAAACTTTTTGCCCAATTTTCTGTCGGTGACATTCCCAGAATCTCAATTAAAGATGCGACTAAAGATTGGTTGTAAATATTGCTGGAGGAACGGATTACAATTTTACCTTTCCATTTGTCTGTAGCTAAATCTTCATAAGTTGATAGCTCAGAGGGTTTAACTTTATCTTTGTTATACATAATTACCCGTGCGCGTCTGGAGAAACCAAACCATAAATTTTCTGGACTGCGGAGGTTAGCTGGAATTTTACTGTTGAGAATAGAGGAAGAAACTGGTTGTAAGATTCCTTGTCCTTGGGCACGCCACAAATTACCTGCATCAACTGTAATGAAGACATCTGCGGGACTGTTAGCTCCTTCACTTTTGATTCGTTCGATTAACTCCTCTCCCTTACCTTCAATTAGGTTAACTTTGATACCAGTTTTTTTTGTAAAACTGTCGTAAAGAACCTGGTCAGTGTCGTAGTGACGGGAAGAATAGAGATTAATTGCATTACCTTGGGCTAATCCTCGGTTGCTTTTTCCTAGTTCGGCGATCGCCACGGTTGCCATTGCTGTACCTGTTGCCAAAAATACTCGTCTAGTGATTTTCATTCTTAAGTTTTCCTTGTTGTTTCTGAGTAAGTATAGTCATTATCAAGTAATGACAAATTAATTGTAATTATATTGCTAAATCTTCTTAATAATTTTAATCCTTAAATTAGGATTAATTTATAGAGAATTATACTTTTATCTTCAAAGCATATAGTTTTTTGAGTGTATTTACTCTTGACAGTAATCACCTCCACAATTAATAAATTTTCTAGAGAGTAGCTAATTTAACTCAGGATTTTTATTCCATCATAAATAAAAATATTTGTCAAGTAGTTAATCAAAAATTTATATTAGACATCGGCAATAATCAAACATCAAATTAATTATTTTCCCCTTTATTTGTGGTTAAACCTCAATATTCAAGCTGAACCCGCCCCTACTATTGCCATATGGTGTGTTATACCAATACTTCCTACTCCGTAATACCCCTTGTTTTTTCATTGATTTGTGTAATACCAATTCACTTAAAAAATTTCATAAATATTTGCTAACTAAATTATGAAATGGAGTAGGGAGTAGGAAAGATCAAGAAATGAGGAGTAAAAAATCAGAAAAGCAATTCTACCTCACGTTTCTTGAGAACCGCTATATTAATTATTAATTATTAATATAGCGTTTCTCAAATTGGTGAAATAAAGTTTTAGAACCCTTAAAAAGGGGGGAGTCTTCAAAGTCCCCCTATTCAATCCCCCTCCCGTCCCCCTATTCAATCCCCCTCCCTTCCCCCTTTCCAAGGGGGAAGCCAGAGGATGCTTCGCTTTTTGTTCGATGGGGGAAGCCATAAGATGCTGCGCTTTTAGTTGGATGGGGGAAGCCATAAGATGCTGCGCTTTTAGTTGGATGGGGGATGCGCGGGGGATTGTAAATGTACCTCATCTTTATGAGAAATGCTATATTTATATATTATCAACCCGCCCTAATGCAGTAAATTAACTATATAGTCCCAAGAAAAAACCTATATCATACTCTACAAAATTACAGCCAGTCTATCTGCTATAATTATATTTTTATATATATTCAAAACTTGATGCGCCTAGAGCAGTTGCAAGCCTTTCTATGTGTTGCAGAAACGGGTAGCTTTCAACAAGCAGCAGGGAAATGTAACGTTACCCAATCAACAGTGAGCCGACAAATACAAGCCTTGGAAACAGAACTAGGTGTCCCTCTATTCCACCGTAGCAACCAGGCCAAACTCACCTTGGCAGGAGAACGCTTGTGGCCTTATGCTCGGAAAATTTGTCAAGCTTGGCAAAATGCAACCCAAGAAATAGCGGAAATGCTAGATGGAAAACAACCCGAACTGTGTGTTGCAGCCATTCACTCGGTTTGTGCTGCTTATCTTCCCCCAGTCTTGCAAAGATTTTGTCGCCACTACCCAGAAGTAAAATTACGAGTAACTGCTCTAGGAAGCGATCGCACTCTCAAAGTTCTCAAAGACGGTTTGGTAGATATCGCAATAGTAATGAATAACCGCCTATTCACTGCCAGTCCAGAAATGGTAGTTGATGTTCTCTACACTGAACCAATAGAAGTATTAATGGCAGCAAACCATCCCCTCTCCCAATACCAACAAATACCCTGGGCGGAACTTATTCGCTACCCCCAAGTAGTTTTCAAAGATGGCTACGGAATGCAGAGGTTAGTCAAAGAACAATTTGAGCGACTAGGAGCAAAACTCAATGCAGCATTAGAGTTAAATACTCTTGATGCTTTTCGTGGAGTAGTCAGACAAGGCAATTTAATTGCTCTACTCCCCCATTCAGCATTACTAGATGCCTCTATTGATCCCACCCTAGCTATTAGAAATATAGGCATAACTCCCACTACTTCTAAAGTATCATCAAGTAAAGATTCTGTTTGGAGTCGTGAGGTAGTAGTGGTGACAACCAGCGATCGGCTGCAAATTCCACCAATAGAATTTTTTTTGCACCTGATTAAAGAATTAATTACAGGTAGATAACTACAAGCTAGGGAATAATACCATGTCTGGATAAGAGCGTGATAAAAAAACTTGCTTTGTTATCACACAGCAGTTTTCAGTAAGCGTGAAATACATCAATGCTCGATCCCCCGCGCATCCCCCTGATCAAGGGGGACTTCCATTTCCCCCCTTCTCAATCCCCCTCCCGTCCCCCGTGGAAAGGGGGAAGCCAGATGTTGCTGCGCTTTTGGTTGAACGGGGGTTAGGGGGGATATCCTGACTCGTTATTTATAACTATTCAACCGGACATGATATAATATCAAATCCGGCTGAAAACTGGTCATTGCGACGATAGGAAGTAATCTCAAGGGTGGCGCGAGATTGCTTTCCTTACGGAATGCTCCGCAAACATGTCGGCGACAGCCGAAAACCTTCCACTAGGACATCGGGTAATTATGATGATTTATGACGCGAGCAAGATGCTCGCACTAATTGTCGCGCGCCGCCAAGGCGGTTGCTATATTTTTGATTATCACACCTATGTCTAATTATCAATTATCAATTATCCATTATCCATTACCAAGGACTACCAACCATAGTAAACCCCGCCCAATAATAAGGATGAGAAAAATCTTGATTCCCAATATTCGCCAACTCAGTTGGTAAAGGCAACTCACCACGACTTCCCGAACCCCTTAATACACCATTGGCGATCGCCACTTCTCCCCTCAACATCGCTAACTGTGCTTCTCGTAGTGCTTCTGCTTTAATATTAACATCACCTAAATGTGAATAAAATTCGGTCATTAAACCTAATGTTGCCTCATCACTAACTAACCATAAACTTGCCAAAACTGACTTCACTCCCATTGCTACTGCTGAACCTGCAAAACCCAATTCTGCTTCTCTAGAACCCACTGCAGTTTGACAAGCAGATAATACTAATAATTCCACTGCGGGATTATTCCAACCTAACTCTCTAACTTCATTTAACCGCAATTTTTCATCCCATAACTGAATATATGATTGACTAATATCTCCACTTCTAAATTCAGCATGAGTGGCTAGGTGAATAATCGGATAAGGATAATTTTGACGTTCATTTATGAGATTTTTGCGTGTAAATTCTTCATTGAGAAAAGCATTGCCTTGCCATAATTGTTTAGAGATAGTTTCCAACTCCAAAGGTACAGCGGGTAAAGGTGATTGTTCTGTAAATTCACTAGCACCCATTCCTAATACTAGATTATCTTGAATCGAACGATACCGACTATCCATTAAGCTCACACTAGGAATTAAACTCATACTATATTTTTCAATTAAAAATTGTTCTCCATCATGTAAAACTGCCAGAGGTAATAAACGAAAATCCGGATCCATACTAAATAAAATTGTCTGAATATTTGCTGTTTCTAGTTCTGTAGAAATCGGAGCTATTAACGACTTATATAATTGTTGAGCTGGTCTTAAATAATCGTTGAATATACGATTCTGTGGATTAATAATTTCTATCATTAATTGTGTAGCAACTAGCTTCAACTTTTCCCGATTAACTGTGGGAATTGTTTTGAGAATTGGTTGTCCTGATTTAGTAAATAAGATAACCTGTAATTGGTCTTGATAAGCATTAATATAAACAACTGCTGATTCTTTTCCGGTTTGAGCAGCCATGTTAGTTAAGATATCTCGGACGTTTTGTGTATTGACTAATTTTTCGTTAAAGTCTTCTCCAAAGTAATCAGAATATTCTTGAATACGATTTTGTTCTAACATTGTGAATACTTGCTCTGAGCCTGTGGCAACTGTGAGTGGGGTGGTATTTACTGTATCAATTATGTTTAATATTTGTTGGGTTTCGGTGGTGTTGTTTATAGATGATTCAGTTTGTTCTTGAGCTGTGGCAGTATTTTTGGTTTGGTCGTTGTTACTAGGGGTTGTGGTTGAAATTAAGTTGGAAGTGGTAGGGGGTGTTGCGGTATTTGTTGGTGTGGAATTTGTAAAGTTATTATTTTGGGAATTTTCTTGATTAATAGGAGTATTAATAATTGGATTATTATTAGCAATTCCTGATATATTTCCTACATTTCCTACATTTATATTGGAATTAATTCCTTCATTCTGAATATCAATAACTTGATTCCCGGCATCAATATCTACATTATTAATATTCTGATTTTGTCCGGCAATAATATTACTATTAGCATCATTTCCGGCATTAATATTTACATCACCGAGATTTTGATTTCCTCCGGCAATAATATTGCTATTAGCATCATTTCCGGCATTAATATTTACATCACCGAGATTTTGATTTCCTCCAGCAGTAATATTGCTATTGACATCATTTTCGGCATCAATATTTACATCACCGAGATTTTGATTTCCTCCAGCAATAATATTGCTATTAGCATTATTTCCGGCATTAATATTTACATCATCAATATTCTGATTTCCTCCAGCAATAATATTACTATTAGCATCATTTTCGGCATTAATATCTACATCATTAAGATTCTGATTTCCTCCCGACTCAATCTCAGTATTAGCATCTCCTTCTCCTGCTGTTATATCAACATCTTCCCCATTAATATCCTCTGTTGCTCTCAGTGTTAAACTTCCTATTGTACCATCTGAGCTAATTTCTATATCATAAGTTCTAATAGAACCATCTGTAGCTTCGACGTTTATTTCACCTGCGCTACTTGTACCAATAGTTCTGAGGTTTCCTGTTCCTACTTCTTCTCCATTAATAATAATGCTGCCACTACTTCCTGCGGGTGCTTGAGTAGTAACGTTGTTTGTGTTCACTTGGGCGGTTTGACTTTGGATGATTAAATCACCGCTTTCTGTAGCACCAAATGATGATACATTGGCTAGATTAATGTTTCGAGGTGCATTTAGTTCGATGTTTCCTCCGATTCCTTGTTCTGAAAATGAGTCTATGTTTTCTGTTGAATTAATTTCTCCTATTTCACTACTTACTCTGATGTTGCCTCCCTGCTCTCTTCCTTCCGAACGAATGCTACTAATAGTTATGTTTCCGGGGGAGGTGAGGGTGACGTTTCCGGCTGTTCCTTCTGTGGAAAATGTGTTTAATGCTTGTTGGGCGTTGAT
>JBFRWR010000488.1:0-8024 GCA_051439685.1 Trichodesmium sp. | reverse complement strand
ATAAGAGACAGCCCAGAATCAATAACCAAACTCACTAATTTGACTCAGCTTTATCTAAGTAATAATCGGTCAAAAGATATCCCATAATTAATAATCAAGCTCACTAATTTAACTCAGGTTTATTTGTGTTTTAATCAATTAACGACTATCCCGGAATCAACAACTAAACTCACTAATTTAACTCAACTTGATCTAAGTAATAATCAATTAACGACTATCCCGGAATCAATAACTAAACTCACTAATTTAACTCAGCTTGATTTAAGTGATAATCCTCTCGAAACTCCACCAATAGAAATTGCTCAAAAAGGGATAGAAGCAATTAGAGAATATTTTCAACAAACAGAAGAAGAAGGAATAGATTATATCTATGAAGCAAAATTACTAATTGTTGGAGAAGGTGGAGCTGGTAAAACAACTTTAGCTAATAAAATTCAAAACCCAAACTATCAACTACGAGATGAAGACACAACTAAAGGAATTGAAGTTTATAAGTGGAACTTTCTGACAAAAAAACAACACAGCTTTCAGATGAATATTTGGGATTTTGGCGGACAAGAAATTTATCACGCTACCCACCAATTTTTCTTGACTAAACGCTCATTATATATCCTTGTTGCAGATACCCGCAAACAAGATACAGATTTTTATTATTGGCTGAATGTATCAGAACTATTGAGCGATAATAGTCCTTTATTAATTATCAAAAATGAGAAACAAGAACAGAAACGAGAAATTAATCAACGGGCATTGCAAGGGCAATTTACTAATATCAAAGAAATCTTAGCTACCAATCTTGCTACTAATCTAGGTTTAGAAGAAATTAGAACAGAAATCCAATATTACATTAGTAAATTACCCCATATTGGTAATGGTCTACCTAAGACTTGGAAAAAAGTGCGCGAAGCATTAGAATTAGATTCTCGTAACTATATTAGTATGACAGAATATTTATCCATTTGTGAACAGAATTGCTTTAAAAAACGCGAGGATAAATTACAGTTAATTGGCTATTTACACGATTTAGGAGTTTGTCTTCATTTTCAGGACGATCCTTTGTTAAATAAAACAGTTATTCTTAAACCAGAATGGGGAACAGCAGCAGTTTATAAAGCCTTAAATAATCAAAAAGTTCAAGATAACTTTGGCAAATTTACTAAGGATCATTTAACCAACATTTGGGATGAAGAAAAATATGTCAATATGCACGACGAACTACTGCAATTAATGATTAAATTTAAACTCTGCTATAAAATTCCTGGTACTTCTCCAACCTATATTGCACCTCAACTTCTAACGGAAGCTCAACCAGACTATGACTGGGATGAAAATAATAATTTGATTTTACGTTACACTTACGAATTTATGCCCAAGGGAATTATTACTCAGTTTATTGTGGTAATGAATGAATACATTAAAGAACAGAAATATGTCTGGAAAAGCGGAGTTATTCTCAATAAATATCGAGCAAAAGCAGAGGTGATTGAATATTACGGTAAGAGAGATATAAAAATTAGGATTTCTAGCCAACAAAGACGGGATTTAATGACAATTGTGACTCACGAATTAGATAAAATTCATAGTTCCTATAATCGACTAAAGTATAATAAATTAATTCCTTGTAATTGTGATACTTGTAAAAATAGTCAGAATCCACATTTCTACAAATCTGACAAATTAAAAGAATGGATTAGCAATGGCAGAGTAAAAATTGAATGCGATAATTCTCCATATTATGAAGTTGATATAAGGAGTTTAATTAATGATGTTATAGACGGCTATAAATATAAGAGAGTTTTACAATATAACCATTCTCTTCTCTGAATGATATCTATATCAGGGATTCTGTAATAAACACTAATAATAATATTATCGGCAATAAAGCTATGAATCAAAAAATTGTCAACGACCAAAGTCGGAAAATCCAAAATCAAGACGGAAATGTTATGGGTAATATATTTGGTGATGGGAGTAATATTCCAGGTACAGTAACAGCAAATTCTCCCAAAGCAGAAATAGAAAAACCCAAGAAATTTGGATTCCTAGATTTTTTAGCTTGGATGCAGAATGGGTAAATTATTTTCATCTTAATTTCTTCTATTACTGGCATTATTTTGCTGATTATTTATCCTAAGTTATATCCATCTGGATTTCCTGATTGGGTAGAGAAAATTCAAGAGATATTTCCAGCTCCCCAAGTAGAAAAAGAATCCGAGCAAAAGCAGTAATATAGCAATCCTAAATAATTGGTGAAAAAAACTTTAGGGGTTTGGTTTCCCAATTCCATTTTCCATTGAGTTTGAAGAGTAATATCCTACCGTAAAAGATTACAACCTACTTAGAATTGCTATATTATTTCTAATTCAATGCTGATAAAAAAATTGGCTTGGGTTTGGAGACCAAACCCCTACGATAATACGTTCATTAATTGGTAATTGATAATTACCTCTCACTTATAGGGATTTGATTTGATTCGTAAATTTTGGTGAAAGTTCTCCCAATAATCGCCGAATTTGACGCAATATTTGTTTAACTGCTTCCTCAATTCGACTCTCCTGTTTCGCTAAACTCATCTCACCATTAGGGATTAGGGAGTAGGGGAGATGGTTAGAGAGGATTTTGAAAAAGTACCTTTTGAAAACCAGATTTAGTATAACTTTTAAATTCTGACTCCTGACTCTTGAATTCTTTTAATCTAGCTTGTAACTGCTCAAAAACTAATTCTCCATCTTTCACATTTCCTGCTAAAAAGGCACAAAAATTGCACTTCGCGCCTTTTAATTTAGAGAGTAGGAAACAGACCAAAAAAATTCATTCCCTGCTCAGATTTAGTCAGAACAAAAATTTCACTTCGCGCCTGATAATTTAGGGAGTAGGAAAAAGAGCAAAAAAATTTATTCCCTGCTCAAATTTAGTCATAAAAAAAAAATCACTTCCCGCCTTCACGCCTGATAATTTAGGGAGTAGGAAACAGACAAAAAATATTCATTCCTTGCTCAAATTTAGTCATAAAAAAAAATCACTTCCCGCCTTCGCGCCTTTTAATTTAGGGAGTAGGAAACAGACCAAAAAAATTCATTCCCTGCTCAGATTTAGTCAGAACAAAAATTGCACTTCGCGCCTTCGCGCCTTCGCGCCTTCTGATTTATGACTTATAATAGGCAGTAGGAAACTGACAAAAAATATTCATTTTGTCAGTAGTAGCGAATTAACCTGGAATCTAAATCTAAAGTAATGAGTAATGCTATACTTAGGTAACACTTCAATTTTTTACTTCTCCCCTACTCCCCTACTCCCCAACACCCCTAATCCCCAACACCCCAACGCCCCACTAAAAAATAACTATTAAAACCGATTTGATAATAATCCAGTCTACTCCCGGCGTTATTTATAAGTATTCAACCGAACATGATATTAGGTACAAAATTTGATTATTTGTTAAAAGCTAGAAGGATATTAGTAATTTTGGTAACACAAGCATCCTGCTTGTTACAGGCCCGAAGCCTATGTTACAAAGACAGAGATTAATCTTTAACTCTACCTCACAATCTTCAAAAGTTCTGTAATTACTCAAGTCCTACTACAAGACTGATAACTGAAAAAAAACGGGGTTGACAAAAAAACTTGACATGATATTATAAGCATAATGGAAAAGGTGCGCTCATATATACTCAAATAAATTAATCCCAAAAAACAATATTTCCCTAACTAGGCAGTATATGAGCAAGTCTGATAACTGAAAAAAGTCATGCAGCATAGAAATATTTCCATTCAAAAATTTGAGACTGTGACGGTAAATGCCAGAGGAGAAATAATCACTCGCCGTCAACATCAAGCAGAAGTAATGACAGAAAACCTCGGTAATGGAGTCTCCCTAGAAATGGTAAAAATTCCCGCAGGTAGGTATTTCATGGGGTCTCCAGACACAGAAGCGGGGAGAAGAGGTAGAGAAAGTCCGCAACATTATGTAGATGTGCCAGAATTTTTCGTGGGAAAGTATCCAGTTACTCAAGCGCAATGGCAAGCAGTAATGGGAAATAATCCTTCTAGCTTTAAAGGTGCAAACCGTCCTGTAGAAAAAGTAAGTTGGAACAACGCGACAGAATTTTGTCAGAAACTCTCAGAAATAACAGGTAAAAAGTATAGTTTACCTAGTGAGAGTCAGTGGGAATATGCTTGTCGAGCGCGAACAACCACACCTTTTTATTTTGGCGAAACTATCACGTCTGAGTTAGCTAACTATAATGGCAACTATACCTATGCTGATGTACCGAAAGGAATATATCGTGAAGAAACAACAGACGTAGGAATATTCCCACCGAATGCTTTTGGTTTGTACGATATGCACGGGAATGTCTGGGAATGGTGCGCTGATGATAGGCATGATAATTATGAAGGTGCGCCTACAGGTGGTAGTGCTTGGTTGGATGGAAATGAGACTGTTTCTCCGCTGCGGGGCGGTTCGTGGATCAGCTATCCTTCTTACTGCCGTTCCGCTGTTCGCAACATCTTCTATAGACGCGACAACCAGAACTACATTTTTGGTTTTCGTATTGTGTTTTATGGCGGGAAAACTGAATAAAGTCACAAGTGACACGAAGTAATCAGTGCAATTACTGTATAATATCAAATCCGGTTAAATACCCTCACAATCAATAGCTTAAAACCCTGATTATGAGGTTATTGGTTCTATGTGCAATTAGGCGGATTTGATATAACCGGATTTTAAATTAGTAAATAAAAAAGAGCTATCCTATCATAAAAGGTAGCTATATGACTGTTGGGTTTCGTTTCCTCAACCCAACCTACGAAGTAGAAATTTTTTGATTATCAGCAAATTAAGCGATTAAACTTCTTCTGCTGCTTGTAGAATCAAACGACGAGCAACAGTTTGAGTACCAGTATGCTCAAAATAATTAGTAGTCATATCCAGAAAAGCTGCCAAATAATCCAACTTATCATCAGCAATTTCAACAAAACCTTGTAAATGATTAATAATCATTTGAGGATCTAATCCGCGCGATGAAACCAAATTACTCATCCAACCCCTAACCGCATCAAAACTATTACCAATAAAATCAAGTTTCCCTTGAGTACCATCACCAGGAATCAAATTATTTACCCTCTGAAATACAGCATTTTGTTGCAGACCAGAAGAACTGTTAAACTAAGCCAGGTAAGTTACCCTACCCGACTCGTCTTCAGAACCGGACGTGAGACTTTCACCTCATCACGGCTCCTCTCTTAAACGTCCCTTGTCATGGGTACATCCTGCTTCAGAGTTAACATATCGTCAGTCCATACATAATTATCAGGTAAATCCTGCAACTTTGATTTTGGATATGTCTTTTTGTCCAAAGCAGTTTTCGTGTCGTGGCAATGTCGGTGCAACAGTTGTTTATTCTTATATGTGTTGTCACCACCTTTAGACCTTGGTTTTATATGGTCAACTTCCATAAGGTCAGTCGGACTAAAGGTTGGTCCACAAAATGCGCATTTATTCTTTTGCCGTTTTAACAGCGTCGTGACTTCTTTCCTTACGCCTGGATATTTACCGATTCTATTACTCCAATAAGTCCAATTGCCGTCATAAGGGGATTTATTACCTTTCACCTTGATGTGTCTAATAATAGGTACATCAGAGTGTCGTTTTAATGTATATCCACCCTCATTAAATTCCCAGTTTCTGTTTCCTTTGATTTTTTGGAAATACTTATTCTTGACCCATTTGGCCGACTTATTGGGATGCCTTCTACTTGCCCATCTCCATAGTCTCTTCCATACGAGCATATCCATTTTACTGAATGCCTTTTTACTGACTTGGGTTGAGAAGTAGTTAGCCCATCCTCTAATTACCGGATTTAATCTAGCTATTAGAGCATTTGTGGAGGCATTTTTGAATTTGTCAAATATACCTGCCAATTTCCGATAATGAGTTTTCATGCTCTTGGAAGATGGTTTAATCAGTGTCTTAAATCCTTGTTTGGTTGACTTAACTTCCCATTGCCTGATTGTAAAACCTAAGAAGTCAAATCCAGGTTGATTTCCTTCATATTCTTCCAAGGTGTGGGCAATTTTGGTTTTTTCTGGTTTTAGTTCTAATCCTACCTGGTTTAACCATTCCTGTATTACGGCTTTTGCTTGTAGCACTACTTTGATGTCTTCATGTAGGATAACAAAGTCATCAGCATAGCGTATTAACGATAAGCTATTCCGTTTATCTCGCTTCGACATTTTTCCTCCATTTGGATATTCAAATGGAAGCTTTTCGATAAACTCTTTTAGCCTTTCTTCCATACCGTGTAAGGCGATGTTTGCTAGTAGAGGACTAATTACCCCTCCCTGTGGTGTACCTTCCACAGTGTTTGAGAGTTGTTTATTGTCAAATACCCCAGATTTTAACCATTGCTTGATCAATCGTCTGTATGGTGTTTGACCTACTTTTCTCAATAGTGCATCATGGTTAATTCGGTCAAAACATTTGGATATATCAGCATCTAGCACATATTTAGGTTTTTGATAAATACTGCTAAAGATGGCTTGGATAGCGTCATGTGTTGACCTACCTGGTCTAAAACCATAGCTATTAGGTTCAAAACGTGCCTCCCACTCTGGTTCCATACCCAGTTTAACCAGTGCTTGTAATGCACGGTCGTAAGTTGTGGGGATTCCAAGAGGTCTCTTTTCATCCCTACCTGGTTTTGGTATCCAGACTCTGCGGGTTGGACTTGCTTTGAGGTATCGCGTGTTTAACAAATCAACCAAGTTAAGTCTCTGCATTGGAGGTAGATTTTTAATACCATCTACACCCGCAGTTTTCTTACCTTGGTTATCTTGGGTCACGCGCCTAACAGCTAGCAACAAGGCGTAATAACTTTTGGTCAGAAGTCGTTGGTATTTACGCATCTTGCGGATTTCGCCACGGCTGGATGCTCTGTAGATGAGTTTTTGCAACTTAAATACATACTTTTCTACCTTTTTCCAGTTAATGTCTTTCCATTTAATATTTGGATTGACACTAGCTTGATTAGGTGTGTCGTTTGTATCCCATGCCACACTTAAAAATGGTCTAGGATTCCCTAGCTTTCTTTTTAGTGTTTTGGCTTTATTCATAGCTAATGGTTCCTCTACATTACGTCTAACAGTGGGTACGTCTGCTTGTAAGCTTCTTACCCAATCCTACTCTCCCTAAGACCTACGTTTAATGCGTAGATTGACCTTGAATGGCTTCCTAAGTTCTCGACCTATATTCTTAGGTGTCTTAGAGAGGTTTCCTCGTTCCCTTATTCCTTTGTTACGACTGATTTAGTGGGGTAAAATCTCCCGGAGAGTTCAATATGGTTGTTGATATAAACGTGAAAATATTTATATCCATAGACCCTCTGGCTGTAAGCCCTACATCCCATAGCTACCTTTGAGATGGTTCGATTTGACGAGAGTTTTTGATTACCTTCCTGTATCGTCCACTTGTCAGCCTTTGCTTGCGGTATCGTTCCTTGGTAACTGGTATTTTCCCGCTTTTAAACCAGCTTCGGAGATTGATGTTCAGTCTCTACTCCGTGGTCTATGCTTTCTACCCAACAACAGGGCGGAGGAATTTCACCTCGAAGGATATAAGAGTTATCCAGTGACCGAATATTTAACCTCCTTTTAGATTGGTCACGGACGGCCATTTATATCTAGTGTCCTAGTTTAGTGGCCAACGAGTCGCACAATTACTCCATTTACTCCCAACTCAGAAAATTGACGGCGATCGTCCGAACTAACTTTCGCTGTGAGGAAAATTACTGGAATTTGCTTTGTGGCCTGATTTGCCCGTAATTCTTGAAAAGTAGCAAATCCATCTAGTTCAGGCATCATTACATCTAAGAGAATAGCATCTGGTTGTTCTGCTTCAGCTTTAGTAATACCTTCTCTACCTGAACTACCAGTAATTACTTGCCAACCACCAACCATTTCTAAACTAAGTTGGGCTACTTCTCTAATATCATCTTGATCGTCTATTAGTAAAATTCGTTTTTTTG
>JBFRWR010000487.1:0-6628 GCA_051439685.1 Trichodesmium sp. | reverse complement strand
GGAACAGGTAAGAGTTTCAGTTTTTTTATTTAATTTTTGATTTGTTGCAACCTATGGGGGGATTGCTATAGTAATCTATATTTCTCAGAAAAAACTAAATATTGTATTTATCAGTAATTATCCAATCTGAAGTTGATATAAATCATATAGTAATCCGCCGAACAATATTGAAATATTAGGTACTAAAAAATTTCAATAAAATTTTGGGAAATTTTGCGATCCATCAAACCATTTCATAGGAATTTACCCTGCTGTTTTTAAGATTATTTCCCAAAATTTTTAGGCTTGAACTATTTTTTTATTTGTTATCGACTAGGCAAAAAAAAATGAAAAAATTAAATCAATTTCACAAATATTCCTATCGAAAATCACTCAATTCTCTGCTAATTGCTCTAATTATTTTTGAACTGTTGATAGTGATAATATACTTAGGTACTTTCCTGATTAATGGTAAACCTTACCCACCATTTGACATGAATGGTCAAATGACTATTCCTTCTATATTACAAGCATTACATCTATATATAATTGGATTAATATCTTTAACATTACTTTTGACAGAATGGGATGCTAAAATATATCCTTCTCGCTGGTTTAAATTAACCTTTGCGATACTTTTAATTTATGGGTCTATTGATGAATTATGGAAAGTTCATCTAGAACTAAACAACTGGATTCCTTGGTTAGGTGAACGTGGTTGGCTGCAACTATATATCATTATTTTTATCATGCCTTTAATTGTTTTTTACTCAGACTTGAAATTTCTCTGGCGTTGTTATCCTCAAGAAACTTGTTTAGCACTATTAGGAATGTTTATTTTTGGGATTGGAGGATTTGGAGCTGAGGTTTTTAAAGATATTTTTCAACCTCTACTTCGTATATTTTTTACACATGACTTTTTGCTAAATTTTATTGAAAAGTTCCGCATAGCTTTTGAAGAATTTTTTGAACTAATTGGAGAAAATTTAGTTGTCTATGGATTCTTGTTATTTTTGAGTAAAAGACTAGGTAAAAATCAATTAATAGTTAACCAAGAAGTCGCAAATACTCAATCTTAATACAAACATCCATTGCGATATTTAAACCTGCATCTAATGCTTTATTTGCTGACTGCCAATCCTGAATACCTAGCTGAGTCCAAATGGTTTTAGCATGAATAGCGATCGCTGCTTCTACTATTTCTGGTAAATATTCAGAACGACGAAAAATATTAACAATATCTACTGGTTCAGGAATATCTTGTAAAGTAGGATAACTAGGTTGACCATCAATCTCTGGAACTACTGGATTAACCGGATAAATTTTGTAACCTACCTCTCGTAAAAATTGAGCAATTTGATAGCTAATACGTTCTGGTTTGGCGGAATGACCTACTACAGCAATTACTTGAGAGTTTTTTAATATATCTCGCTTCAAAGCATCATTGATATTCAAATTTACCATGATTTTTTTATTAAAAGAACAACTTTTAAGAGGAAAGACTATGTTATTATTAGGACTTACGCAAAACAAAGAAATTCTGTCATTGCGTTTAGCTAGCGCACAACTCCGTTTTACATGTTCCGCAGGAAAACGCTCCGCGACATGTTTGCGGAGCATTCCGTCAGGAAAAAGCGCAGCTTTGCGTTAGCAAGCGACAGCGACGCAATCTCAAACGTCCAAAACTCGTTCCTAATGCGTAAGTCCTGATTATATCAATATAATATATTAAAGATATAGCAATCATATTTTATTCGTGGCAAAAATCTTACTATTTTTTAGGGAACAGGGAACACTTAACTGGAAGTAGGAGTTTCAAGTTTTTTATTTACTTTTTAATTACCCGCAACCTATGCGCGAATTGCTATAGATAGTTATACTAAAAAATAGAATAACGTTAATATAGACATATTTTTGGCAATGGGGATGATTTAATTTATTATCCAGAAACAGATTATATTTTTGTGTATTTATGTAGTAATAACTCTAGTTGAATTAGTCAATGAACCAACCAATTAATATCTTTGAATATGAATCTTTAGCTCCACAATTTTTATCTCAAATGGCACTAGATTATTATAATAGTGGAGCATGGGATGAAATTACATTGAGAGATAACCGTACTGCTTATGAAAAATATAAACTAAGACCTCGGATGTTAGTAGATGTGAGTCACCGAAATTTAACTACAAAAATTTTGGGGCAACATATTAAAATACCAATTTTAATAGCTCCTATGGCCTTTCAATGTTTAGCTCATGCAGAGGGAGAATTAGCAACAGCAAGAGTAGCAGCAGAATTAGGGACAACAATGGTATTGAGTACCATGTCAACCACAAGTTTAGAAGACGTAGCATTAGCTTCAAATTTGCCCAAAAGTTTGTGGTTTCAACTATATGTACATCGCGATCGCGGCCTAACTCGCGCCTTAGTCAAAAGAGCAGAAGCAGCAGGTTATCAAGCATTATGTTTGACAGTTGATGCGCCAATTTTAGGAGTCAGAGAACGAGACCGCAAAAATCAATTTACCCTACCATCTGGTCTGGAATTAGCTAATTTAACATCAATGGCAAATTTAGAGATTCCTGAAACAGAAAAAGAGTCTGGGTTATTTGCTTATGTTGCGAATCAATTTGATGCTTCACTTACCTGGCAAGATATTGAATGGTTACAGTCATTAACATCATTACCCGTAGTAGTCAAAGGAATTTTACGGGGAGATGATGCCATTCGAGCAGTAGAACATGGAGCAAAAGGAATTATTGTTTCTAATCATGGAGGTAGACAGTTAGATGGAGCGATCGCTACTATTGATGCTCTTTCAGAAGTAGTTGCCGCTGTAGGGAATCAAGTTGATGTGTTGATGGATGGGGGAATTCGTCGGGGTACAGACATCCTCAAAGCTTTAGCATTAGGGGCAAAAGCAGTTTTAATTGGGCGTCCGATTTTGTGGTCATTAGCGGTGGATGGAGAAAATGGAGTGCGTCATTTATTGAAGTTATTATCTAGCGAATTAGATGTGGCAATGGCATTAAGTGGTTGTGCTAAGATAGAAAATCTCAATCCCAGTTTGGTACGTCAATTTAGCTAGTAAAATTTATTCAAGTTTTCTATTGATATAAGAGGCAAAAAAATGAGCAAATCTAAAATAGTTAATCAGCCAAAAGTAGAGGAAGAAAGAAATACAGGAATGGCTTATCTTTTGTGGTGTTCCTGTTTCTTTGGTCTTTGTGGATTACATAGATTTTATTCAGGTAAATATATTACAGGAGCTATTTGGTTAGCCACTGCTGGTTTTTTAGGAATAGGTCAATTTTTTGATTTATTTTTTATTCCCGGAATGGTGGAACAAAAAAATCTAAAATTGCTGAAAAAACGCTTGGATGCTGGGGATATTTATAATTATTTTCCCCAGGAACAAATAGAAAGAATAGTTGAAACTAATCCTCCTAAGTCCGACAGACAAATTATTCTGCAACTGGCAAAAGAAAATCCAGAAGGGATTTCTATAGTAGATTGTATTATTGTGACAAATAAAACCACATCAGAAATGAAAGAACTGTTAAAAAGTTTATATAAAGAGGGATTACTGGAAATGGAAAATCACCCTGAAACTGGAGCTGTTATTTATAAAGCATATTAAAGATAGAAATTATCCAATAAATTAAAGTATAAAAACTTGAAATATTATAGTGGTATGAAATGACTGTAGGGGTTTGGTCTCCAAACCCAAGTAGTATCAAATCCGTTTAATTTCTATATAGAAAAATTTCCCACTCTTAATTAATTTTCTAGTTTATGTAATTATCATCTTTACTAACTCTCAGGGCTATTTAGTTCTAATTTATGACTTTTTGTGCATCAACAAAAATATGACTTTTCCCAGATTGAAACTTATATAAATCAATCTCTAAAAACCACTAAAATCTTTACTTAAGTAGGTCTCTGGAATGACATACCTAGAATGCTATGTTAGATCATTGGGGGCGGGTTTATCGAAATTAAATCTAAAAACTCGTTAATTTAACAGGGAAATCCGCCCCTACTATTCAATTATGAATTATTCGGCAAACTAGATTTATGGTAATCTCATAATATTAAATCCGTTGGCTTTCGGCAAACTAGATTTATGGTAATCTCATAATATTAAATCCGTTGGCTTTTGAGTAATATAATTCCTATAATCAAGCAAACAACCGCTTACCCCTACAGTATTAAATCTTAATTATTAAATACTGAATTATACAAATGCTAACGGATTTAATCTAAAATTTTAATGGGATAAAAATCAAAACTATGACTCAAACAAATACACTAGCAGTTGCTCAAAAAGCTTTTGATAAACTTACTCACGGTTTAGCAACAGGTGAATGGGAACAATTTTTAGATATGCTTACTGATGATTTTACCTTTTGGTTTCCTATCGGTAAATTTCACGGTTTAAATGAAGGAAAAGACCGTGCTAGAGAATTTTTTAAATTTGTTTCTGAAGCCTATAGTGAAGGACTTTCTATTACTTCTTTAGAACGTATTACTAGCAATGAAACAACAGTTGTATTTGAATTTAGAGATGAAGGACTAATGTGGGGAGAACTTTATAAAAATCGGGTAGCAATTTCTTTTGATGTTCGAGATGATAAAATTTGTGCTTACCGAGAATATTTAGGTAGTGATGGTAAGTCAAATTAATAGATATCTGGTGGAAAAGAGGGAGAAATAATTAATAATGGATAATGGATAATTAATAATTGATATAGCAGATTTCACTAAGCGTGAGGTACACCTACGCGAGCAAGATGCTCGCACTGATAAAATTTAATTATCAATATCTGTACCTCACGCTTCTTGGGAAATGCTATAATTAATAATGGATAATTAAACACCTCCAAAAATTCAAAATAAAATTAATTATTATCCAGAAATTATCAATTTTTTCTACTTTTTTCCTTCATACCTGTTCCCTGTTAAGCTTAAGCTTTCCCTCTTTTCTAATTGATAATTACCTCTGGTTAAAACCGTAACGGAATTAAATATCAGAAAATCAGATTAATGGATAATGGACAGGTGAAGAATGAATAATGGTAATGAATGCTCTTCAATAATTGATAATTGATAATTACCCCTTCTTGAAAGAAGGGGATTGGAGCTTAAGGAAATTTTTTTGATTTCTCCCCTTGTAGAGCGACAGCTCGCGGCACATAAGAGGGGAGGCTTTAAACCTTAATTGTTGAATGAATAATTAATTATTAATTATTAATTATTAATTATTAATAGTTAATAATTCGGTAAATATTTTTTTATACTAACTCCTAATATCTCATAAACTCAGGACTACCAAAAATTAAAGCTGCTCTTAATTCAGGAGAACTTTCATTAATAGCGGCACGAGTTTGAGCAGAAAAATTATCACCTAAAATAGTCATTAATTTTTCTGCATTAATAGGCTTTCCTTTACCTAATAAACCACCAGATAAAGGCACCGCTAAACTACTACGTCTAATCATAGTATCTGAATCTAACCAAGCATCTTTTGTATTTTTATAACCGTCGGGAGTAACACAACCATAAAGAGGCATTCCTAACTGATCTAAAATTCCATTAAGAGGTCGAAAATTATCAACCTCATTACCAATAGCTCTCATCGCTGAAACTACAAACCGATAAGGATTTTTAAACTTAGAATTATGTACCTCTGTCTGCCAAAATTCTGAACTGTTGAAGAGAGTATTAAGTACCGTATAAATATCTCCATTACTATCCAAAAAACTCTGAGATAAAATATTAACTAAAGACTCTGGAGGTTGGTCTAAAACAAAAGTTTGAGCTAATTTATAACTAATATGTTTAGCCGTAGAAGGATGACTAGCTAAAATATCTAAAGCAAGTTCCCCTTCTGCCATTCCATTTTCTTGAATTGTTTGTCCGAGAAAAACTTTATTTCCTAGCTCGTGACGTTTTTCATCAAAATAAAATCCATCTCGATCTTCCGCTCTTTTATTATTAGGAGGTAGACCCCAACCAGTGAATATTTTGGCTAAAGCAATAACATCATCTTGAGTATAGCCTCCATCCACTCCTAAAGTATGTAATTCTAATAATTCTCTAGCATAATTTTCATTTATTTTCCCTCTACGACTTTGCCAATTATCTAAATAAATTAACATGGCTGGATGATGAGCAGTAGCACCTAATAATTCTCTAAAATTTCCCAAAGCATGAGGTCTAATTGCCTGTTGTTCGTAAGAGCTAAAATATAAACGATTGAGTCCTTGACGACCAAAAACATTAAAATGATTGTACCAAAAATCTACCATCACTTCTTCTAAATGACGCGGACTTTCTAATGTTCGTAAAAAACGTCCTTTGCTAGCCTGCAAAAATATTTTTTGTTCAAAACGTCCTTTGATTCTATTTAATCCTATTTGGTCTAATCTTAATTCTTTTCCCTGTTGTTGAAGTCGTTGTAATTCTGTGATTATTTCACTGGGAGTTAGGGGTAATGTATCGAGATATTCTAGCTTTTGAATTAATAGTTTTGGGTAGGGAATAGAATCAGGATTAAGTTGAGATTGAATACAAGCTTCAATTCCTATATTTTTAATCTTTTCAATTTGTCCTGGAGTTGGTCCGAAACTGAGGCGATTAATTA
>JBFRWR010000486.1:0-16530 GCA_051439685.1 Trichodesmium sp. | reverse complement strand
TACCACCTGCCGGTATTCTCCACTCAAATCCATTATGGTTTTTCAGGTGGTTTTCAGAAAGATCTACTTTAGTTCCACTTTCCTTAAAGATAGAACTTTCTAAAGAGGCATAGGTGGCAAACGCCCAGCAAGAGCCGTAATTGCCTTGGTTCTTCACAGATGTTACGGCACCCTCATCCCTCAAGTCGAAACTAGAAGGCAAGTCTACAGGTGTTGTAAAAGCAAACGAAGAGTTATTGTTCTCCTGAACTTCAGGATCGAGAAGAGGTGTGCTTAATAGATATGGTAAGTTTTCATTAGGGAAGTCCACATCCAAACTCAAAGTGTAATCAGCATTCACCCTCTTATTCTTCGACTGCACCTTGACATAATAAGTCCCTGGTTCCAAAGGCTCTTCAATACCTTCTACTTTCTTACCACCCTTGGTAGACTTATCAAGAACTTTCCCCTGATTATCGAGCAAATACAAATCTGCATTCCCACTGAGGCCACGCAACTCAATATCTACATCTGTCTTTTCGTTAACGTTAAACTTATAAAAATCCTTCTTGTCCGACTTACCTACAAAATCCTGGATTTTCTGATCGTCGTGCAAGACTCCCAAGTCGTAGGCTTTATTCAGACTATTACCTGCCATATCTGGTAACTCGCCATCCAAACTCAAGGTATAATTAGCATTTGCATTGCCCTTCGACTGCACCCTGACATAATAAGTTCCTGGTTCCAAAGGCTCCTCAATATCTTCTACTTTCTTACCACCTTTGACAGATTTCTTGAGAACTTTGCCCTGATTATTCAGCAAATACACATCTGCATTCCCACTGAGGCCACCCAACTCAATATCTACATCTGTCTTTTCGTTAACGTTAAACTTATAAAAATCCTTCTTGTCCGACTTACCTACAAAATCCTGGATTTTCTGATCGTCGTGCAAAACTCCCAAGTCGTAGGCTTTATTCAGACTATTACCTGCTTTATCGCGCTTTTTGCCAGACCGCTTCTGAATTGCTACCTCGTTAGATGTGTCACCAGTTAGGGGATCGACTTGTTCAACTAGATTATTCCCTTTGCCTGTCAGTGGGTCTTCTTTATCTATTGGGGTCTTCTCTAGTGACTCCTCAGATTTATTTAAACCCAAGGTTCTCAAGTCATTCTGGGGCAGCAATAAATCATCTTTGTCTGTATTTATATTTTCAAATTTTAGTTCCAAGCGTTCTGGACTCGACTCAATACCACTAGCAAGTAGCAGATCGTCATTTATTTCTCCTCCATTTATTCCAGCTAATAGTGGGTTGTTTAAGTCCAAATAATTAGATTGTTCATGCAAAATATCACCCATGATAACCTCCTGAGAAAGACTCAGTTAACTGAATTTTTGCTCTATTTTGATTTTATAGATGGTGATATCTCACCAACTATTCGGATAACCAAGTCCTTTTTTATGAATAACTTATAGCGTTTCTCAAGTTAGTCAGGTATAATTGTTTTTCTTCTTTTCTATTCCTACCAGAACTGAATTATCACTATGTAGGGATGTTGTATGCAAGGTCTTACCTACTCCTGCCCAATAAACGAATCTGTACCTGACGAGTATGGGAAATACTATAATTATTAATTATAGTTTAGATAAATAAAAAAAATTTCTATATCGACATTTGCTTAACAAAAATTACAAATAATCTTAAATCCCACCTTCCGCACGTCAATTTGTAACATAAAAAGTAGTATAAAAATCAGTAACTTGGTAGGTATTTATATTATCTGACTTCTACACTATGACCTTTCTCAGGAGACAGGAGACAGGAGACAGGAGACAGGAGACAACCCACCCCCGCCCCTCCCTGGAGGGGAGCAGGAGGGGAGACAGGAGGCGCGGAGGCGCGGAGTCATAATTTCGGTGAAATAGAATAGGGAAAAAAGTAGAAAAATAGCCCCTTGCTTCATCATCTCCCCATCTCTCCAGCTAATTTTATAGAGCCGCTTAGGGCTTCTATACTTCATATACTGGGAATCTGCTGTATATCAAATCCGCATTTCATCGATATAATTCAATGCTGTAGGGGTTTGGCGACCAAACCCCTACAGACGGCGAGTTTTGACCATGACTGACGAAGCGGTATATGACTCAGAAGCCAATGGATTTAATATTATCACTGCTTTCTCAACATATCCCGCACTTCCATGAGAATTTTACCTAAATTATTTTCCCCGCTACCGTCTTTTCTCTGACCCCAATATAAATCTACGGGAGACCGATAAACTATCTCCTCATCCCCAGTAGATAGCAATATTTCCTGAATTTCAGAATTAGCTGCAAACTTATAGAATACTGCTGTGCGCATAATTTCATATTTGACCTCTTCCCAGTCTGAACGTAATGGTCGGTCGCGATCGTTCCCCAGATTTGCTGCTTCTCCAGGAGTTGCTGCTAAACGAATTTCCTCAACATCAGGAGTATCAGGAAATTTTTGAGCTTGAAAATAATGTTCGCTGGTTGCCCACCAATAACCATCTAACTCAAAACCGTGTGCAGAACAATTAGAAAAACAGCCGTATCTGCTGAGGGTGCTATAAAATGAAATCGTCATAATTTCTCTCACTAATACAAAAGAATAACAACCGACAGGATTTGTAACAAATTATTTAATGTTGTGACATTTTGTCAGAATTTACTGTATAAATTATTTGATAAATATTCTGTGAATACTTATACATATAGCAATCCGCGCTTATGTTGTAAAATTTGATCGTAGGGGTTTGGTCTCCAAACCCTAGTAGACATAATGGGATTTGGAAACCAAACCCCTACAATTTTTCTCACATCTCATTCCTGATTGCTATATTGTATATATAAATTTATAAAAGACTCAATAGTTAAATCAAATTACAATTCTCAAATGATTAAATCCACAAAAACCTTAACTTTAGGAGACCATGCTATTCCTTTTGCTTTGCTAGACCAGTCGGAGGAATTATTATATCTCAGAGATGAAGCTGGTAAGCCAGCAATTCTAATTTTTTATGCCTCTGATGAAATTCCTGCTTGTCAAGAAATAGCTTGTGCATTTCGAGACTTAATATCTACTTTTAATAAATTGGATTCACAAGTTTATATAGTTAGCTCTGACTCACCGAAAGCTCATCAAAAATTTGCTGAAGAATATAATATTCCTTTTCCATTGCTGTCAGATTCTGACAATAAAATTAGTCGTAAATATGGTGTTTGTTTTCCTGGAGATAATGACCAGGAAAATATGCAATACAGGCGGACAGCTTTTTTGCTAGATCCTAACCAAAGAATAGTTAAAATTTATCATCTCAAGTATTTATCAAGTAGTATTGAAGAAATTTTAAAAGATGTTAAAAATATACGACCGAAAGAGGAAGCACGTCATATTCAGATGCAGGCTCCGGTACTGTTAATTCCTAATGTTTTTTCTCTGGAATATTGTAATTATTTGATTGATATTTGGCATACAAAAGGTAATGGTGAATCAGGTTTTGTGCGTAAAAAAGGTGAGAAAACTGTGGGGCATATCGACCACACTCGAAAGATTAGAAGAGACCATTTTGTGAAAGATGAGGAAATTATTGCCAGTTTAAATAAAATCATGAGGTCAAGGGTATTTCCGGAGATTAAAAAAGCTTTTAATTTTAATGTTACTAGGCAAGAAAGGTATAGAATAGCTTGTTATGATGGCAGTCTTGGTGGTTTTTTTAATACACACCGAGATAATACTACGCCGGGTACAATACATCGCATATTTGCCATGACATTAAATTTGAATGTAGGCGAATATGAGGGAGGATTTTTAAAGTTTCCAGAATACGGACCTCATTTCTATAAACCTGATACTGGTAGTGCGGTGATTTTTTCTTCTTCTTTGATGCACGAAGCTACTCCGGTAACATCTGGTTTAAGGTTTGCACTTTTGAATTTTTTCTATGGAGATCAAGAGTCAGAAGCGAGGAATAATTATGAAAGTAGAGCGCAGAATGATTATAATGCCCTGGTTAGGGTGAATAGTTAGATTGATAATTAAAACTCGTAGTAGTAGCACGTCTAGCTCTATTTTGTGGGTAAGTTTGAGCAAATTAAGACCTCTCCTCCAACCCGAGAATAGCTCCCCCAACGCTAGCAGGGAATATTGATTGCATTATAGACTAAAATTGGATTATTAAAAGTCAGACAAAAATCAAAACAATGAAAAAAATCAACCTGAATTTTAGTGGATTCCAGCGTTTTTGGGTGGTAGCAAAATCTTACTGGTGGGAGTCGGAAGAAAAATGGAAAGCTATTGGTTTACTGTTATTACTCATCTTTTTATTAATTTTCCATGCCCAAATGAATGTTCTGCAAAATTCACAAAGAGGAGAATTTGTCTCGGCATTAGCAAATCAAGATGCGGGGAGATTTTGGCAGGCTGTCTTGATGTATCTTGGAGCTGTTTTAATATATATGCTAATTCTAGCTTTTAGTCACTATTTAGAGGATAAAGTTCGGTGGTTTTGGAGAGGTTGGCTAACGAATTTTTATCTACAAAAATATATGAAAAATCAAAAGTTTTATCAGCTAGGTTCTTGGACTGGAAAAATAGATAATCCCGATCAGCGTATTTCTGAAGATATTGAAAATTTTTGCCACATGGCTTTGGCTTTGTTTATGCACTTTAGCACGTCTTTTTTGAACCTTTTTAGTTTTGGAATTGTTCTCTGGTCAATTTCTCGCAACCTTGTGATTTTACTAATTGTATATGCTTGTGTGGGAATGTTAATAACAACAGTGGGATTTGGTAGTATTTTAATTCCTCTGAAAACAGAGCAACTGAAACGAGAAGCTAACTTCAGATTTGGTTTGGTAAGGATTCGTGAAAATGCAGAATCTATAGCTTTTTACAGAGGTGCAATTCGTGAGTTGAATAATCTGAAGCAAATATTTAATAGAGTTTTAAGTAATTACAATAAAATTATTGCCTGGGAGAGAAACTTAGAAATTTTTAGCAATGGATATCAGGCAATTACTTGGGTATTACCTGCTGTAATTCTCGGACCAAGAATTTTAGCTGGCGATACTGAGGTAGGAGTCTTGACAGAAGCAGGAGGTGCTTTTATTAATGTTTTTAGTTCTCTAATTGTTATTATCAGACAGTTTGAACGAATGACTAATTTTGTGGCAGCAATAGAACGTTTGGAGAGTTTTGAAAAAGTTCTAGACGAACCACAAACATTACCAACAGAGGAGAATCAGACAATTGAGGTGGTTGAAGATGCACGTTTACATTTGGAACATCTGACCTTGCAAACTCCTAATTACCAAAGAACTTTAGTTAAAGATGTATCTGTAGAGGTGAAAGCAGGGGAAGGACTTCTCATTGCTGGAGCGAGTGGTGGCGGTAAAAGTTCAATTTTACGAGCGATCGCCAGTTTATGGAATTCAGGAAGTGGGCAAATTTACCGGCCAAAATTAGAGGAAATTCTGTTTTTACCGCAACACCCTTATCTGATTTTTGGTTCCCTGCGCGATCAATTGCTCTATCCACGGACTGACCTAAATATTTCTGATGCCGAAATTTATCGAGTGTTAGAAGAAGTTAACCTACCAGACTTAGCTGAAAGATTTGGTGGTTTAGATGCAATTGAAGATTGGGAGCGTGTTTTTTCCATGGGAGAACAACAGCGGGTTGCTTTTGCGCGTTTGTTGCTGACTCAACCTCGTTATGCAATTTTAGATGAAGCAACTAGCGCTCTGGATGTGAAAAATGAACAAAATCTCTACAAACATTTGCAAAGTCTATCGACTACTTATATTAGTGTGGGGCACCGCCCGACTTTGTTGCAATATCACCAACAAGTTTTAGAAGTAGTTGGGGATGAAACTTGGCGAGTAAGTGCTGCCCAAGATTACAAATTTCTTGCAAGTAGTTAATCACCTTGCTTTCTATTAACTGAAGGAGTGAATCACAAACATATAGTAGTGGTGCGTTGTAATTATTTGCTAAAAGTATAGTAGACGTTTAATCCCATATCTTTTAGATGTGAAGTAATGATATAGTCTTTAAGTTATGTATTGACTTACTAAAACAGCTATCAGCTATTCAAGGTATTACTTAGAGTTTGCGCTCATAAAGCTAAAAATCAGGATAGCTAAGGTAATGGAGTTTTAACCAGAGGTAATTATCAATTATCCATTATCCATTAATGAACTCCCATCTCCGCGTCTCTGCGTCTCCGCGTCCCCGTGTCCTAACCCAGTAACCAATTTTTTCCGCAAGCCCTACTTATTTTCATCAGTGGCCCACTAATAATTTGAGAAGAGTTTAAATACTATAGGCAAGTATACTCAAAGCAATTTCCCTGACTTTAGACTAAAGATACTAGCTGTGATATTATATGAAAAATAAGTTAACATAAGTTAATATACCTGGATAAAATAAAAAGTCCCGATACCATAAAAAATTAGGAGGATTAACCCCAGTGAATAATAAAAGGTGGAGAAATGCTGGTCTTTACGCTCTACTATTAATCGTAGTTATAGCCTTAGCCACAGCATTTTTTGATCAACAACCCCAAACTCGTGAAACCTGGAAATATAGTCAATTCATCCAACAGGTAGAAAGCAATAATGTAGATAGAGTAAGTATAAGTGCTGACCGGACATTAGCTAAGGTCAAAGCAGCTGATGGTACTATCTACCGAGTTAACCTACCTAATGACCCTGACCTAATTAACATCCTCACTCAAAATAACATAGATATTTCTGTAGACCCCCAGAACGAAGAAGGCTTATGGGTTAGAGCATTAAGTAGTTTATTTTTCCCCATCTTATTATTGGTAGGATTGTTTTTCCTACTACGTCGTGCCCAAAGTGGACCAGGTAGCCAAGCTATGAACTTTGGCAAATCTAAGGCTAGAGTCCAAATGGAACCTCAAACCCAAGTTACATTCGGCGATGTAGCAGGTATCGAACAAGCAAAACTCGAACTAACAGAAGTAGTAGACTTCCTGAAAAATGCCGATCGCTTCACAGCAGTAGGGGCTAAGATTCCTAAAGGCGTACTATTGGTTGGTCCTCCAGGAACAGGTAAAACTTTACTAGCTAAGGCGGTTGCTGGAGAAGCTGGTGTACCATTCTTCTCTATCTCCGGTTCTGAATTTGTAGAAATGTTCGTAGGTGTGGGTGCTTCCCGTGTCCGTGACTTATTTGAACAGGCAAAATCTAACGCTCCTTGTATCGTATTTATAGATGAAATTGATGCAGTGGGTCGTCAAAGAGGCGCTGGTTTAGGTGGTGGTAATGATGAAAGAGAACAAACCCTTAACCAACTACTTACTGAAATGGATGGTTTTGAAGGCAACACAGGTATCATTATTATTGCTGCTACTAACCGCCCCGACGTTTTAGATGCTGCCCTACTTCGTCCTGGTCGTTTTGACCGTCAAGTAGTAGTAGACCGTCCTGACTATGCAGGTCGTCTAGAAATTCTCAACGTTCATGCTCGTGGTAAGAGTCTTTCCAAAGATGTAGACTTAGAAAAAATTGCTCGTCGGACACCTGGATTTACTGGAGCAGATTTATCTAATCTATTGAATGAAGGTGCTATCTTAGCAGCTCGTCGTAATTTAACTGAAATCTCTATGGATGAAGTTAATGATGCCATTGACCGAGTATTAGCTGGTCCAGAGAAGAAAGACCGAGTAATGAGCGAAAAGCGGAAAGAGTTAGTAGCATATCACGAAGCTGGTCATGCTTTGGTGGGAGCGTTAATGCCTGATTATGACCCAGTGCAGAAGATTAGTATTATTCCTCGTGGTCAAGCTGGTGGTTTAACTTGGTTTACTCCTAGTGAAGACCGGATGGATTCTGGTTTGTATTCTCGCGCTTACCTCCAAAATCAAATGGCAGTTGCTTTAGGTGGTCGTATTGCTGAAGAGATTATTTTTGGTGATGAAGAGGTGACAACTGGAGCTTCTAATGACTTGCAGCAGGTTGCTCGTGTTGCTCGTCAGATGGTGACTCGGTTTGGGATGAGCGATCGCCTCGGTCCGGTAGCTCTTGGTCGTCAGAACGGTAATATGTTCTTAGGAAGAGATATTATGTCGGAGCGTGATTTTTCTGAAGAGACTGCTGCTGCTGTTGATGATGAGGTGCGCAATTTGGTAGAGCAAGCTTATCGTCGTGCAAAGGAAGTTTTAGTAAGTAACCGTCATATTTTGGATAAGTTAGCTGAAATGTTGGTTGATAAGGAGACTGTAGACTCTGATGAGTTGCAGGAGTTATTAGCAACTAATGATGTGAAAATGGCTGCTTTAATTTAATTAAGCAATCAGCAATCAGCATTCAGCAGTCAGCAGTCAGCTATCTTGTAGGGTGCGTTACATTTGATTAACGCACCATTTCTGCAAGATATTTATATCAGAAATATTTTGTTGGGTTACTCTCAAATACTACTATCCCAACTAGATACTCACACGGATTATGGCACAGATATATTGATTAAGTGTCCAGTAGTTTGTTATTCCACTACTGGACTATATTTTTTGATAACTCATAACTGATAACTGATGAGCTTTTCCTGAGACAATTTATAAATATTTTTTTAAACTTGAATTAATTCAACTTGTCATTAAAAACCAATCCATTAAATTAATTATTTATTATCCAGAACAAGAGACAATTCCACAATTGATAAAGTAGATAAATATGGGGAAATAATTCAAAAAGTTATTGAAGAATATGCAGGCGATCGCTACACTAGCAAAGATGTTGCTCGATAGTTAATTTTTGATACTAAAAATCATCATTATCAAATAGTTAATATCCAATGTAGGAGAATATTATGTCAAAGAAGTTGATAAAATTTTAGGAATTATTTTGCAACTATTTCTTTCTTTAATGGATAATTGATAATTGATAGCTATTTGGTAGTAGACTGACAAATTTTATACATTAGCAGGGGGGTAGGTTCATGTGATTTAATTTTGAGCAAGATTAATTTAACGCGGAACCCGTCCTTAAGCTTTGCAACATTTTAGGTCTGTCACACAACTACTGGACTAATAACTGATAACTGAAATTACTATGGTGCATCCAAAAGAAATATACGATTTATTGTTAGACTATGGCAACACTAATACTCCTATCAAAGAAATATTAATTGGTTTAACCTGGACTCTCTGTGAAACTGAAAGTATTGGTTTATGTATGAGTCCGGGTACAGTTACTCGCACATTACCTTGGTCGGGAACTCTGGTTAATAAACCTGTAAAAGAGTTGGCATCCTGGTTGCGCTCTTGGAATAGCTTTGAGGCAACTGTGGGAATGGCAGCTATTAATGCTGAGATAAATGGTAGCTCCCTACTTCCGACTCAAGCAGAACCCTTATCTCCATACGGACCAGGAAATTTGGCAGTATTTGAATATTTTCTACCAATGATTCGTGGAAAAAAAGTTGTTATTATTGGTAGGTATCCTCGGTTATCTCGTTATGAGAATGAGATAGAAATGACTGTCATCGAACGGCAACCAGGAGCAGACGACCTTCCCGACACGGCGTCAGAATATTTATTACCGGAGGCAGAATGGGTATTTTTGACAGCGACTTCTATTGCTAATAAAACTTTTCCTCGATTAGTGGAGTTGGCAAGAAATTCTCAGTTAGTTTTGATGGGTCCAACTATGCCTTGGTTAGGAGAATTAAAGGAATTTGGGATTGATTATTTGGCAGGAGTTACTGTTAGTAATGCTGAAGCTTTAAGACAAACTGTTGCTGAAGGTGGAGGGGTAAGAATTTTTGAAACAGGAGTGCAATATCAAGTGTTGAAGTTGTAGTAAATTATATCAAATCCGTTGACTTTGGAGTTTGGTAGGGGTTTGGTCTCCCAACCCCTACGAGGCATCAATTTTACCGATAATTTATGAATTTCATAACGCTTTGGGGCAATTTATTAACTACCAACGGTATTAAGAAGAATTGAACCGGAAACAGTTCTATATTTAGGTGTTTCTGAAGATACTTATGAAGCTTTTTTACCCTTGTATTTACTCAACTACCAGTTACATAAATCAGAGATTATTCTGGATTTTTTTGCACCTTATAAGCGGCAATATACAGGTTTTGCTGTGTCGTAAAATCAGAAGTAAGGAAGAAGTAAGTTTGTAGGTTGGATTGACGCAGGAAACCCAACTGTTGGGTTTGGAGACCAAACCCCTACGAGGCATCAATTTTACCGATAATTTATGAATTTCATTGAACAGCAAGCAATAAGGTTTTATTTGTTGGGTTCGCTTTCGCTTTTTCCGTTCCCGAATCCTATGGCAAACATGTTGCGTAGGAAAACCCAACCTACTACTATCAAGAATTATTTGATTGTGCTGAAGTAAATAATCTTTGCCAAAATCACAATTTCTCATTATCAGGAATTTGTAGGTTTGGTTGACACAGAAAACCCAACAGTATAATTTATAAGTACCACTTTTTATTATCAGTAATTTGATTTAACAATAAGTAATAAGATTCTATTTGTTGGGTTGCGCTGTCGCTTTTTCCGTTCCGGAATGCTATGGCAAACATGTTGCGTAGCAAAACCCAACCTACTATCAAGAATTATTTGATTGTGCTGAAGTAAATAATGTTTGCCAAAATAATGATTTCTCATCATCAGGAATTTCACTCTTTCCAGGCTGATTAATTATGTCAAAAGTCTGGTTAATTGTACAGTCTAATTTCAGAGCTTCTACACAAGCTTCAGCAACAATAATTCTACTGGTTTCACCAAGTAATTTATCTCCTTGACCAATAATAATTTTTTTGCGATTCCCACTTGTTGCTTTGATTAATGTATTCAAATCGTAAGAAGTATAAGGACCGTCTGTTAGTCTCCCTGGTCTAATAATTGTGTAAGGTAAACCAGAACTTTTTAGCAGGTTTTCTGCCTTTAATTTATAATCTAATACTCCAAATAAATTGAGGATTTTAAAAGGAAATTGGTCCGAACGTTCCACACCTTGGGAAGAAACTAAAATAAATCTTTTTAAGTTAGAAGGCATCACATTAATTAAGTTTTGATTGCCTAAATAATCTGTATTTTCAGGATTGTTATCTCCCCACCATCTAGTTGAGGGAAAAGCTGTAGTTCCTAGACAAGAAATAGCAGCATCTATTTGTTGATTTGCCAGACATTTTTCTAGAGATTTTTGGTAACGAACATCTCCTGCAAAAATTTTTATATTTGCTGAATCACCAAATAATTTTTGAGCTTTTTCTATATTTCTAACTATGGCAATAATTTGATAATTTTGGGCGATTAATTTGGCAACTACAATTTGACCGACTCCCCCTGTTGCACCTAAAACTAGAATATTCTTAATTTGATGTGATTCTGAAGTTTGTTTTTCTGTTATGTTGTTATTCATAGAGATGATTTTTTATATTCTTAAATCTCGAATTGTCTTATTTAGTATATAATTGATTGTTCTAAATCCAAAGCAAATATTGGTAGAATATAATTATCGTGAAGACTTAATTTAGGTCTCATTTACTTTTGTTATTAATATGAATAATTGGAAAAAGTATTTAATTGCTAGTATGTCATTTTCTTTATGTTTATTTGGTTATGACACATTTGCTCAAGCTATAACTACTTATACTCAAACAAATATTACACCAAGTCCAAAATATCAATTAGTTCAAACTCCTATTGGTTATTGTACAGTATCAGACCCAACTGATTCACCTCTAAATGTTCGAGAAAGCCCAAATGGGGAAGTAATTGGTACTCTCGAAAATGGTGCAGTAGTTGCTATTGGAGTTACTGATGGTAGTGAAGGTGAAAATTGGACAAGAATTATTCGCCCAATAGAGGGTTATGTATGGGCAAAATATTTAACAGATTGTCAATATAAGTATTAAGTATCCACTTCATATTATGGGGTTTATAACTGTTGGCTAAAATCTGTTTTTATCTATACAAATCTGGGATTATCTGTTTTATGCTACTTGAATTTAAGACGAACCAAAGAGATTGATAGCAAGGCTGAAACTACCCTCCGCGAATGCGAATAATAGTTGCCAGAGACGGAATATTCACTGCACTGAAAATGAGGTCGCGCACATATTAAAAAAGCTTAATCCCAACTTACGAGTATCCACAAGAGACATAAATGTATTCCCAGCTTTTGTAACCTTAGCAGTCTGAGTTCCATAACTGATATTGTGTTTTTGAACGATGCTTGTGGTTGCTAACTCAGCCAGATTATTATGCAATATTAGGAGGTACTTTTACAGTATTTTTCGCGCGTTATGAAGTACACAACTAACAGGCAAGATGACCCTGTGATACAGGTATTTTACCATTTTAAAGTTGTACATGATTAGTCCTAAATATGCTATAACTAATAACTAAAATGACCATGAAATTATTGCTGATTATTGGAACTTCTACCATAGTAACAATTCTCTGTTTTCCCTCAAAAATCAATGCCACAAATATTCTATATTCACCATCAAAATCTTCATTAGAATTTACAGAAAAAAATATTATTTATCTTGCCGATAACTGGTATAACTACAGTAATAAAGATGGAAATTATACAGTTTATTTTCCCGGAAAACCACAGGAGAAAAACATATCTGTTCCCACCAGTTTAGGAACACTAAATACTTTATTTGCATTCTACGAATATCCAGAAAAAAAACGATTTTTTTCGATTAATTATGTCACATATCCAGTGGAACCTAGCCAATATAATGTGGAAAAAGGATTAGATGGAGCGCGAGATGGAGCAGCTAGAAATTCTAATGCTACAATCATCAGTGAAAAGAACATTAGGTATCAAGATTTTCCAGGTAGAGAAATAATTTTCCAGTCACAACAACAACCAGATTTAAAAATACTTGCTCGAATGTTTATTGACCCCACCGGACCGACATTATATATTTTACAAGTAATTGCTGAAGATGGAAATTTAGACTTTCCAGAAGCTAAAGCTTTCTTAGATTCTTTTGTAGTTTTTTAGGAAACATATAATTTAGAATTCAGAATTTAGAAGTCAGAATTTAGAATTAATAAATATTTTTCTTTGAACAAGGATAACTTGTTAATTTGAAGATAAAATTTAACTATAATAGTCTTAAAATTTATATCAAAAGTAATGACTGCTAAAGACCTATTTCATGGTGCTGTAAAACAAGCACTCCTAAAAGAGAATTGGATTATCACAGCAGATCCCCTAAAAATAAAAATTGAGGGAGTTAAGCTGGAGGTAGATTTAGGAGCAGAAAAAATCATAGCAGCTCAAAAAGCAGAGCAGAAAATAGCAGTTGAAATAAAAAGTTTCCTCAATACTTCGGCAATTACAAACTTTCATAATGCACTAGGTCAATTTTTAAACTATCGTTTAGCATTGCAAATGACTGAATCAGATAGAATACTTTATTTAGCAGTTCCTGTTGATACATTTGAATCATTTTTTCAAGAAAAATTTATTCAATAAGCAGTCAAATTTTATCAAGTAAAATTGCTAATATACAATCCTACTGAGGAGGTAATTATTAAATGGAAAAATTAGAAAATTACAGACAAATAATTCGCAAATTATTGAATAATCATGCAACCTTAGAAGATAATAATTCCGATACAGAAATTGAGTGTCAAATTATTTGTGACAGAGAAAATGACCATTATCAAGTTCTAGATATTGGCTGGGATGGATTTAAACGAGTTTATCACTGTTTTATCCATTTAGATATTAAAGATGGTAAAATTTGGATTCAGCGAAATATGACTGAAGCCGATATAGCCCAAGATTTGACCGATATGGGAATACCAAAAGAGGATATTATTATAGGTTTACACCCTCCTTATAAACGTCCTTACACAGGTTATGGAGTGAGGGAGTGAGGGAGTGAGGGAGTAGGGGAGTGGAGGAGTAGGGGAGACTTCATTAATTGATAATGGATAATTACCTTTGGTTAAAACCGTAAGGTAATTGAATATAACGAATTTTTTTCTCTTGAAATAGAAGGCAATAAAGCCGGATTGATTAATTATCAATTATCCATTGGTAAAAATATGAATAATTAACACTAACTGACTGATAATTATCAAAAAGGTATTTATTCGTATTAATTACTTACAGCAGTTTTCAGATCAACCAACCAAATTAAAAAAATGATAATTCTGTAGGGACATTCCATAGAACGTCCCTACTTTTTGGTTTACCCAGGAGTCTAACTGATAACTAATAACTGATAACTGATAACTGATAACTGACAACTGACTATCCAGGAACATCCCAAACTTTTTTAGCTAATTGAGTCAACATTTCTTGCCGAGTTTCTATTGCTTGAGAATCCCATTTTTCAAATGTCTTTAAATCTTTTACTGCTAAATCTATACTTGTCTTTTCCCCAACAGAAATTTTTTCGGCAATAGTTCTAGTCAACAAAAATCTTGACTTTGTATAAGCTAATTTTTTCTCAGCAAAACTAGCATTAGTCAGAGCAGATTTAATTGAACTTTCTAATAAAGTAAGATTTCCTAAACGCTTACTATAATTTCCTATTTCAGTAGGTTTATCAAATTCTGTAATTACTTCTTTTGTAGGATTTTCTTGTAAAACTTGTTCTAATTCTAATTTGAGAATATAATTTCTTAAATCATCAATTCCTGCTGCACTACCCCAGGCAGTTTCATCTATATGTTGTGTTAGTTTTGCCAAAATATATTTAATTTGATATGGCTGAAATGATGATTTATTCAGTTTATAGAATGCCTTTTCAAATTTGTCTGCTACTTGTTGTTTACTAGGAATAATGTGGTTAGCAATAAACTGATCGAAATCTTCTTGTGAAGTGATTTGACGTAATTCGCTTGCCCATTTAAGAATCATGCCATCAAAGGCTTTTTGATTCCGTTCGCTAGTCAACATTGCCAAAAATAATAAATTTTCGACCTCTCTACAAAGCTCAACAAAACAATCTTTAGGCAAGTTATTTACAGCTAAAAGTAAGATTAAATGTTGCCTAACATTTACACTAAGATTTCTAATATTTACTAAATAACGATTGACAGTGCCATCAAGATTATTGCCTGCTAAAAATTCTACATAAGCTTGAGCTGAGGCAAGTAAATTATTCACAAATCGAATTGGTTCAGTTTTATATCCGCAGAGAGATTCATTTTTCAGAAACCAATTATAGACTTCTTTTTCAGCAATATAATTCCCATCTTCTGCATATTTTGCCAAAATAAAATAACGCAAAAACCTCATGGGTTTTTCTTGGGAATAATAGAGTAAATCTATCATTTTTTTCCATTTGACTTTGATTTTATCATAGTTTGTTTGTTTAGCTTTAGCAAAAATTAGGTTTTTAAGTAAATCCATATCATCTAGGGGTAAACCTCGATGATTTAGAGTAGAATATATTTTTAAAGCATGAGCAACACTAGCTGTTTTGACTCGAATTAATTTAACATTTTTGAGAAAATAGGCGTAAAACTTTTTCAGTTTAGAAATAGCAAGTTCATCTAGCTCAAATTTATCAGAAAGAAAATCTCTAATTTGAGCATAAGCATTCTGAATATTTTTAACAGAGCGAGTAGGAGCAACAAGTTCTAAATCTACTTGTAAAGCAATATTTTCTAGTATTCCTCGACTTTCCTCATATTGTAGTTCTACTCTATGTCTAAATTGATCGTTACCCCAGTTATCTGTATATAAGGCAGCAATCTTATTTTTTAATGCTTCAATACGTTCATTAGGATTAATAGTTAATAGATAATCTCGAACTGCACAGAGAACTAAATAAGCAGTAGTCATGCGTTGCTGCCCATCAATTACTTCATAAAATTTTTCCCCACGACTACAAACAATTATACTGCCAATAAAATACTCAGAATAAGTGTTTTGAATTTGTTCAGAAAATTCTTCATAAATGTCTTGAATAAATTCATTTACTTCTTTTGCTTCCCAAACATACTCGCGCTGATAATCAGGAATAACATAAAATTCATCAAATAACTTTTCTAAAGTCAAGTCTTGAGATTCGATAGTTGTCATATAATTAATTACCTCAATCGAAGAAGGAAATTGGGATTTATTTTATTAATGGATAATGGATAATTAATAATTGATAATTACCTCAATGAAAACTTTAACTGGATTGAATATAAGGAAATATCCTAGCACTTTTTTTATCTTGAAATAGAAGACTTTATACCTTTATTTTTAAGTAATATTTTATCGTAGGGGTTTGGTCTGCAAACCCAGGCAAAAATTGGATTTAGAAACCAAATCCCTACAGTTTTTATCACAAATAATTTAGGATTAGTATAGTTAAAAAAGGTGAAGATTAATAATTTATGAATTATATCATGTGTGCTGGTATCGTTTGTGTAAAAGTTGGGGAAATATTTACCATATTTAAGGTTTTTCCTTTTCTTCTTTCTTCTCTCCTAGATAACTAAAGCCTTCTCTCCTAGATAACTAAAGCCTTCTCTCCTAGATAACTAAAGCCTTCTCTCCTAGAT
>JBFRWR010000485.1:0-6885 GCA_051439685.1 Trichodesmium sp. | reverse complement strand
GGGAAAATATTAAGCAGAAATACTTGATTAATTTACTCCTATTGACCATCAAGATTTTCTCCTGTCTCCTGTCTCCAGTATAGCTGTCTCCTTTTTTATACTACGTTTTGAAGTGCGGAATGTAGGTATTAGACATCTCCAGAAAACAGATAGTTTAGATAGACAAAAGGATAAACTTACTTCACAAGGTTAAGAAATACTATATCTATTAGACATCTCCAGAAAAGAGGGAACAGAGAACAGGGGAGACTAATTAATAATTTATCGAGAAAAATTGATTTTATTTTTCATTTTTGGAGGAGTCTATGAGAAATCTGCAGAAAAGAGACAGTAGGGAACAAGGAACAGGGAGCCAGGAAAAATAATTGATTATTTCTGTGCGATAATTGATTTTATTTTGGATTTTTGGAGATGTCTATTTATTTATTTAATTAATCCACTAAAACTCTTCCCCATGTCTCACCAGAGAGATAATTGCTATATATATAAACAAGATAAACCATAGATAAAATCAAGAATGACTTCAACTTTAGTCCAACCAACCGCCCAATATCTCAACGCCCCTACTATCCGTCAACTACCAAATGGACTTACTATCATCGCCGAACACTTACCAGTTGAAGCAGTAAACCTCAACATCTGGCTTAATGTTGGTTCTGTTGTTGAAGCCGAATCAATTAACGGAATGGCCCATTTTCTCGAACATTTAATTTTCAAAGGTACTCCTAAACTTCCTAGTGGCGAATTTGAACGTTTAGTAGAACAACAAGGAGCAGTAATGAATGCTGCCACGAGTCAAGACTACACTCACTTTTACATCACTACTGCTCCCAAAGACTTTGCTAAACTCGCCCCCTTGCAATGGGAAGTTCTCCTCAACCCCACTATTGCTGATGATGCTTTTGAGCGAGAGCGATCTGTTGTACTTGAAGAAATTCGGCGTGCTAATGATAACACCAACCGTCGGTGTTATCGTCATGCTATTGAAACTGCCTTTGAAAAATTGCCTTATCGTCGCCCAGTATTAGGTCCTGCTGAAGTCATTTCCCAACTGCAACCTCAACAAATGCGCGACTTTCACCAGAGTTGGTATCAACCAAATTCTATGACTGCTGCTGTAGTGGGAAATTTACCAGTTGAACAGTTAATTGATATTGTCACAGACTCATTTACGGAAGCGAAAAATAGTCAAAATTCTCCAGAAATATCTCCATTAACAGCTAATATAAATTTAACGCCAGAGTCACCTTTTACAGAAATAGTTCGCCATGAAGTGGTTGACGAAGCTCTGCAACAAGCAAGGTTAATTATGGTTTGGCGCGTACCTGGTTTAACTGAATTACATGAAACTTATGCTTTGGATGTGTTGGCAACTATTTTGAGTCAGGGGAAAACATCTCGTCTGGTGCGTGACTTACGAGAAGAACGGGGTTTGGTTTCTTCTATTGGTGTGAGTAATATGAGTCATCGTCATCAAGGTGTTTTCTATGTTTCTGCTAGACTCCCAGAAGAAAATTTAGCTGAAGTGGAAGCAGCGATCGCTCACCACATACATACTATCCAACAAGAGTCAGTGACAGAAACAGAAATTAAACGGATTCGGACATTGGTGGCGAATAGATTTGTTTTTGCCAATGAGACACCAAGCGATCGAGCAAATTTATATGGTTACTCTCATTCGATAGTCGGAGACTTAGGTTCTGCGCTTACTTATCCTCAAAATATTCAGGCACTTGAGTCATCAGATATCCAACAAGCAGCATTAAAATATTTAGCTGTTGATGCTTATGGGGTAGTAGTGTTTCGAGCTTGACAATTGACAATCACACTATTAAATAGTACACCTTAGTTTATAAATTAGCTCTTAGATTATGAAACAAATAGCACCTTACGGTTCCTGGAAATCTCCTATTACTACTGACTTAATTGTTGCTGGAACAATTGGACTGAGTAGTATTAGCATTGATGGTGATGATGTCTACTGGATTGAAGGACGACCTTCAGAAGGTGGACGAAATGTAATTGTGCGTCACACTCCAGATGGACAGATAACTGACATTACACCTCCACCTTTTAATGTACGCACTCGTGTCCATGAATACGGGGGTGGAGCTTTCTTAGTGGTAGATGGTACGATATATTTTTCTAACTTTGCCGATCAACGTCTTTATCGTCAAACACCAGGTTCAGAACCTCAACCTTTGACTCCAGAAGCTAATGTGCGTTATGCTGATGCAGTAATAGATCAACAGCGCGATCGCCTAATTTGTATTCAAGAAGATCACACTCAGGATGGAGAAGCTGTTAATAGAATAGTTAGTATTAATCTTAAAAATGGAGAAGATATTCAGATATTAGCAGAGGGTTATGATTTTTATGCTTCACCTAGTCTGAGTGCTGATGGTTCCCAACTTTGCTGGATTAGTTGGAATCATCCAAATATGCCATGGGATGGTACGGAGTTATGGGTTGCTCAAGTGAATACAGACGGTTCCCTGGGTGAAACCAAGCTAGTTGCTGGTGGCGCAGCAGAATCTATTTTTCAACCCCAGTGGTCTCCTGATGGAATGTTATGTTTTGTTAGCGATCGCTCTAAATGGTGGAATCTCTATCGAGTTCCGGGAATTACTAAAAAAGTAAATGTAGACCCTTTATACCCTTTAGATGCAGAGTTTGGACTGCCACAATGGGTATTTGGAATGTCTACTTATACTTTTACTGCACCTCATAAAATTCTCTGTACTTTTTCTCAGAATGGTATCTCCCATTTTGCCACTCTTAATACTCAGAAAAAACATCTACAACAAATAGAAATTCCCTATAGTTCTATTAGTAATTTAACAGCAAAAGGAGAGCGAGTTTGTTTTCTAGGAAGTTCTCCCACAGAACCTACTGCAATTATCCAGTTAAATCTATCTACAGGTGATATTGATATTTTAAAACGTTCTACAGATTTAGAAGTTGATTCTCGTTATCTATCTATTCCTCAACCAATAGAATTTCCCACTGAAAATAATAAGACTGCTTACGGTTTCTTTTACCCACCAACTAATCAAGATTATACAGCGCCTGTAGGAGAAAAACCTCCTCTGTTAGTCAAGAGTCATGGAGGTCCGACAGCAGCAACTTCTAGTAGTTTAAGTTTAAAAATTCAGTATTGGACGAGTCGTGGTTTTGCTTTGCTTGATGTTAATTATGGAGGTAGCACTGGTTATGGAAGAGAATATCAACAAAGACTAAAAGATAATTGGGGAATAGTTGATGTTGATGATTGTGTAAATGGTGCTAAATATTTAGCTAAACAGGGATTAGTAGATAGTAATCGCATGGCTATTTCTGGTGGTAGTGCTGGAGGTTATACGACTTTATGTGCCTTAACTTTTAAGGATGTGTTTAAAGCTGGAGCGAGTTATTATGGGGTTAGTGATTTAGAAGCTTTAGCAACAGATACTCATAAGTTTGAATCTCGTTACTTAGATGGATTAATCGGACCTTATCCTGAAAAGCAAGAAATTTATCAGGAGCGCTCGCCTATTAATTTTACTGATAATTTATCTTGTCCTGTGATTTTTTTCCAAGGTTTAGAAGATAAAGTTGTACCACCAAATCAAGCGGAAAAAATGGTAGAAGCTTTGAAGCAAAAAGGTTTACCTGTAGCTTATGTTGCTTTTGCAGAAGAACAACATGGATTTCGCCGTTCTGAGAATATTAAAAGAGCATTAGATGGAGAGTTTTATTTTTACTCTCGTGTATTTGGATTTATACCTGCTGAAAATTTAGAGGAGGTAGAAATTATTAATCTTTAGGTTGTATTAGATTGGATAGTGGATATCCTATTTTAATCCAAATTTGTCTAGACCTATATATTTAGGGTTTGCGCTCAAAAGTCTTTTTGTGGAGGTAGGGAGTAGGGAGTAGGGAGTAGGGAATAGCTAGGACTCTTGAGTTGGAGGGAGTTGTATAGGAGGTAGTCGGCAAAATTATTCCTTACCAACTCTGCTAAACTATACGCCAAAATACTCACTTTTTGAGTCTTCTTAGGTAAAAATTAGGTACTTTTTCACGTTCTAAAAAGGCTAAAACTAATATCAGTAAAGACTTTGATATTTAATCAGCAAACCCTAAATAATTTTTCCTAGAGCTTTCTCTACTTGTCTACCCAAAATCCTAACTTTTTGGTAAATCAAGCTGAAAAATTTGTACTTTTTTTCGCTCCCAAAAGCCTAAAACGTTTACTTGTCAATACTTTTAGATTTAATCAGCAACTCCTAATTAGTTACTTGTCTATTACCTAACCCCATAATTTTTCTATTTACTACTAATCTGGGGTTAGTTAATCTAAAACGAGCACGGAGGGATTTGAACCCCCGACACCCAGAACCGGAATCTGGTGCTCTATCCACTGAGCTACGCGCCCTAACACTAATGTTAAAGATAGCATTTCTGGTATGAAACTGGCAATAGGGAAATTATTATTTTTCCTAAAGGACTTTTCATAATTTCCGATTGTTTTAAATAATGTATGTATCGTAAATATTATCTAGAACCCCTAAGTGTATCTTCATAAAAGAGGGAGTAGGGAATAGGGAATAGGGAGTAGGGGGGAAAGATAGAGAATATATACTCTTGTACTGGAGTATGATTTTTGATTATTGTTGATGTCTATCATGTATCAATACCAGAGATATTAATTTTTGAGGAGTGGAATTGTCTGTGAGAATTAGGCAAGGCTCGATAAATTTGTAAAAAATACTCCCACCAGCCTCCAATACGACATCTCCCCAGACTCCCCAGACTCCCCAGACTCCCCACACTCCCCACACTCCCTTCCAATCATAGCTCCCAATATAGGTTCTCTAGGGAAAACAAATTATTCTTGTGTGTAAAAGGGTAAATGTTTAAGCCCAATTTTTCGGTAAAATGTGACTGTATGATTATACCGTAATAACAGCATGGAAACAACTCACCACTGGCTAGAAAAATTAGCATCTCTATCAGAAAATTTTCCTAACTTAGGTATCCGTCTCTCCTTAGCAGCTAAAGAATTACAAAATTCAGGTACTCCCCCTTCTGAAAATTTACTTGATGAATTAATGGCCTACTGTCGAGATTTTGCTAATTTGAAAGAACAGGGACTAAAATTGGCAAAAACATCTCAAGCTTCTAGTCAAAAAATATTTTCCCTTCAAGACTTAGAAAACTTAATCAAAGAAGTTAATCCCACAGAATCATCAAATAGTCAACTAGCTTTAAATATTCTTAATCAAATTTTGGCGATCGCTCATCAAGAACAGCCAGAATTTATGCCTTTACAATTAGTCAAATCACAAGCAGAGAAATTATATCAAACAATTTCTCAGACAAAATCTGAAAAATTACCTAATGATGCTCAAGCTTTAATTGAAGATAAACATCCACTTTCGGCAGTATTAAAACTTGTTAAACAAGGTCAAAATTTAGATGATGAACAGTGGTTAGAATTAGAAGAAAAAGTTAATACAAACTTTGACAAAAAATTAATGTTAGCTATATCTAGAGGAAAACTCAAAATTGCTAATAATTCTTTATCTGCAACATCTAGAATTAAATTACCGGCGCTCGAAGAATTAAATCGGTCTCAAAATATTGAAAATAAACCAACTAACTTACCAAAGTCAAATACTCCTAATTTACCACCTTTAATAGTAGTACCTTCCGGTGGTGGAGAAAGTCAAAAAACACCCATTAACGACCCAGATATAATGATTTTGGAAAACCCGACACCAACAAAACCATTAGATGAAATTATCATTGTTCCTGGTGTAGAAACATCCAAAAAAACTGCCAGTGTAGAAAGACCAAATATTATGTTTGGCAAAAATACAAATCACAACTCTGGAATTGCTATCGGGTTAAAAATTCTAGTTCATATCCAAAATATCGGCGATCGCTCCTTTGCTGCTGGAGAATATGCAGGTACTCGCGGTCAAGGTTTCCGCGTCGAAGCTTTTCAAGTTAATATAGAACCGCCTATTCCTGGGTTAAATTTAGAATATATGGCAAATATTGGTGGAGTTGGTGATACTCCCTGGTTAGAAGCAGGAAAATTAGCAGGAGAACGTGGTAGAGCGCGAAGACTAGAAGGATTTGCGTTCCGACTTACAGGTTCTCAAGTTAGTAGTTATGATATATTCTACACAGCTCATGTGCAGAATATGGGAGATTTGCCTGTTTATACTAATGGTCAATATTGTGGTACTCGCAATAAGTCCTTAAGGATAGAGGGAATGAAAGTTTGGATACAACCTAAGAGTTAGCAGTCATTTCAGTTATCAGTTATATCATGTCTGGTAGCATCGGTATTGTATAGCAAAGCTAGGGAACACTTAACTGAGAACAGGAAACAGAGAGGAAGGCTTAAGAGCAAGAAAAAAACTTAAATTTTCTGTAGATATCTACCATTGGCTGTACACAAACGATATTAACGGACATGATATTATCAGTTACCAGTAGTGGGAGCATCTTGCTCCCTTCCTTATAGAAACCATTTGGGATCTATAAAATTAGCTGGAGAGATCGGGGGACGGGGAGATGGGGATATGGGGAGATTGGGGCTATTTTTATACTTTTTTCGCTTTCCTATTTTGGAAATTCTGACTCCTGATTCCGCGCCTCCGCGCCTCCTGTCTCCTGTCTCCTGTCTCCTGTCTCCTAATCCTCACTTTTGCAAAGATACTGTTAGGGGTTCTATAGAAACAGGGTTGATCTTAACTAGGGCTTGCTGATTAAATATAAAAGCATTTACAGATAAAGGTTTGAGCTTTTTTAAGTCTTGAAAAAGCACAAGGTTTTCCTTCTAGGTAGCTCAAAAAGTGAGGATTTTGGGTTCGCGAGGCAGAAAAATAA
>JBFRWR010000484.1:0-2739 GCA_051439685.1 Trichodesmium sp. | reverse complement strand
TCCCGTGCGTCATAGAATTCAAATCCGCTAATAGAATCAAACCTCTTGCTGACGAACCGTTACAACTGGCAGCTTATTGTGGGGCAATTAATCGTCAATATGGCCTCAGACTTAACAACGCCTTACTCATAGTTACCACTCCCCAAGAAGCTGAAGCCACTTGGTTTGAACCAGATGAAGTTATCAAATATTGGCATCAATGGCAGCAACGAGTGGCCGATTTTTGGCAAATACAGAGTGTAGCATGATTTGCTACTTTTGTATGCTTTGTTAAGCTAAATGTAGGGGCTGAACTATTTATGCAGAAAAATCTATCCATTTTCTTGCCTAGTCAAGGATCAAAAGTCTATTTATCCTTATCTATAGATTTTATCAGGATTGATTTTTCACTACCCTGAAACTTGATCTAGAACATTATTAGGAATAGTTTCCTCTGCCTTCAGAGGTTTTAATCAACTGTTCCATGAATTGTTTTTTTTACTGACAAATTAATCTACTTCTAGACCTTAATTAAATTAAACCATGCTTAATTTTTTGCTTGTGATTTTCTTAGTAACTTTATCAAAGAAGGAAAATGAATATGAATCACCAACTCAGTCTTGTGCTTGAAAATGACCTAAATATTGAAAAATTAGGTTCTATTTCTGCAGTACGTAATCCTAAAGATACTAATCATTTAGAACGCAGACAACAACAACGTGCGATTAGTTTACCCATGATTAAAGTTGCTATAGTTTATGGAAGTAGGCAATTTAGTTATGGAGCTGTAACTTATACTTTGACGGATAAAAATTTACGCAGAACTCCTTATAGTAGATTTATTGATGTACTGCGAGGGTTGCGGGTTGTTTGTATTGATGGATTACCAAATCCTAAAATTATGACTGCTTATTGGCATAATAAAACTAAGCGAAAAGTTCATAGATAGATGTTTATCTATTTGTAATTTATTGAGTAAAAAATTGCTAGAATTTAATAATTTGGTAAAACTCGCTTAAATGGTGTTAGTTCAAAATATTTGGAAAAACAAAAATTATATAATGCACTATTTTTGCGAGTGCCATATTACCATCATATTTTGCTTGTTAATTTTGCTTATAATACTAAATCTAATTTATCTTACCTATAAATACTAAAACAAGGTATTAGGACTGAGAAAAAAAACACTAAAACATAATATAAAGAAAAATATATACTCTACGAAAATTTAAAATATGTGATAAATAGACTTCTGTAATAATTAATCTCAAACCGTTAAACTACCTGAGAAAAAACTTAGTTTTTGCAGATACACCACTTCTTGCTGCTATGAGCTACACATTTAGCTGACAAGATTTCCTCACCATAAAAGTTTTACTCTTTCGCTACATCATTTATCCGAAATCTGCCATATCTAAGCAAAAACTGCATAACCTTTTAGCTCTTAGAAATACTTTGAGATAAATAATTATGAACAGGAGGAAATGAAGTTGGTGTTACCTTTGCTACTACCAATTGGAGAGCCTATTCTTTTATCTGATGGTTCTACTATTACTTTTAATTCAGAGGGTTTTGAAAGATTTTTTCCTAACAGTCAACAACCAATTAGCGGTCCATTCAGTCCTTTACAGCAAAATGCAATTGGTGTTTTAGGTTCAGAAGATATTTTGGGAACTTCTCAAGCAGAATTAATTATTGCTATGGATGGATTACCAAAAACTATTTATGCTTTGGAAGGAGACGATCTAGTTTTTGCCAATTTTGCACCATCAGTTATTTTTGGTAATCAAGGAATAGATGAACTTAATGGTAGTCCCAGTAATGATATTATTTATGGCGGTAGAGAAGGAGATGCAATTTATGCTCAAGATGGAGATGATTTATTATTTGGAAATGAGGATGGAGATGTAATTGATGCTGGTAATGGTGAAGACACTCTCTATGGTGGAAAAGGTGATGATAGACTGGATGGAAATCAAGGAAATGATTCTCTTTTTGGCAACTTAGGAGATGATGTTATTAGTGAAGGTAATAATTTTGTGAATGGAGGTGATGATTTTTTAAGTGGTGGTGAAGGAAATGATAATCTAGATGGAGGTATAGGTAATGATTTTATTACTGGAGATAGCGGACGAGATTTAATAATTGGTAATGCAGGAAATGATACATTACTAATATCAAGCGATCCGGGAAATTTCGATATAATTTTCGAGTTTGGGGACGGTCAAGATTTAATTGCTTTAGACAATGGTTTAACTTTTGAGCAGTTAGTTATTACAGAAGCTGGCAGTTCAGCGCCCCAATTAGCTGCTGAATTTATCAGAGGCGATCGCGGAACAATAAGTTTCCCAAATCCAGATGGTACTTTTAATAACGATCAGGTTTCTCCCACCGATCTTGTTATTCGAGTTGAGAATACAGGTGAAGTATTGGCTGTTGTTCGATCTGGTTCGTTTGTTGGGATACCACAGTTAACCAGTGAAGACTTTATTTCTATTTAGTAAACTATAGCAATCATATTTTAGTCGTGTTATATCAAATCCGGTAGCATCAATACAATTCGCCCTCTGTAGGGGTTTGGTCTCCAAACCCCTACAAACCCTAAGTTTTGACCATGAGATACGATAAGTATATTATATCATGTTCGGATAATCAGTTATAATAAAATTTAAGGACTGACAGTACCGAAAGTACCAAAGAAATACTCAAATCCAAATTGACTTTCCTCATTTCTTTTGTCCTGACTCCTGTACGGGCGAT
>JBFRWR010000483.1:0-6040 GCA_051439685.1 Trichodesmium sp. | reverse complement strand
AGATGCACTGTTGGTACATAAGGATTTTTAGGGTGCAGCACCATAGAAGTCCCTGTTGCATAGAAACCATGACCTGCTGCTTCTGGCCTTTGTGTGAGTATGCTTGGAGGTAATTGCTCTCCCCATACTTCTGAAAAATTAACTCCTCCTTGTTCAAAAACTCCACCGTCTCTAATTACACGAGATCGGCCACCACCACCACCTGGACGTTCCCAACTGTCTTCTTCGAATTTGCTGATTCCGTCTAATTTTTCGAGTCCATCACAAATTTCATCTTGTATAGTCTGCATAAATTGACTGACTCGATTTTTGGTACTACTTACTGGTAGAGATACAGAAGATGTTTTTTGGGGTTGAATGGAAGTTGTCATAGGTATAATTATGTTTCAAATTGACTAAAAACAAAGTCTTTTCTAGACTTTTTATCCTACCATGTTATTGATGATCTATTTATAATTATTGCTAAGTGAAGATTTATTGCGAAGTGAAGCTTTTCTTTAATATTTTTACTCATTTGGTTAGATATTTCTAAGCGACTACTGCATAATATTTATGAATATTTATTTATTCTTATATATTTATATGTAGAAAATATAAGTTAAGTGATTTTTTCAAAGCTGTCAGAGAATTAATCGCTATTTTGTCTGCTTGAATAGTATTTCTATCGGGTTTTTAGCAAAATTATTCCTGGAAAAAGTAGAAGAATTTACCATTATTCAAAAACTTAAAAAGCAATTTTACTACTGGCAAAGATTAGCAGAAATAATCAAATTTCTTGTGCAAATTTTAGGCTGGTAACTAAATATAGCAATCCTCCCATAGGCTGTGACAAATGAAAAAGTAAATAAAAAAAATGAAACTCTCACCAGTTAAGTGTTCCCAGTTAAGTTTTCCCTAAAAAGCAGTAAGATTTTTGCCACGAATAAAATAGGATTGCTATATATTCTACTGTCTTTGTTTTAACCAGTAAAAAACTGATACAAAATTGATAAATGTTTGCTACACATCGTGAGGATATTTATTATAATTCAGGAACTAAGAGTTATAATGGAGAGGTTTGCTCCCTTTTTTTCTCTATTAAATTATTTGTTTTGTCAAAGAATATTTGTGATGAAGTTTTTTAGTAGTGCCTATTATTTGTAAGATTTTTTTAGGAAAATGATATTAGCCTATTAGTATTTACTTGGAGAGTAAATTACATAAAATTATTAATAGCTAGTTAGCAACTTGGCAGCCCTAAGTAGTGTAATTAATATTTTTACCATCATAATTATATGTAAATTATCTCTAAAAATTATCCCTACCGATTCATATAGTGCTATTGATTTATATAATATTGTTGAGAATAACGTGACCCCTAATTACTTAATTTTCATCTAGTTGTTATTAAGATTTTTATAGAGTCATTTCGGTTATCAGTTTGCTAGACATTTGTTTGGGTAGCTTTTTGCTGAGGAATATCTTTGCGGACGATTCGGAAACGAAAAAACAGAGTTATGCTGTAACAAAAGCTCTATAAGTACCTCTAGCTGAAGTAAAGGCTTAAAATACTGAAGTTGACTGTTTTTATCTCCTGAAAAGCGGAGGCTTCAAAGCCTATTTTTTTTAGGTAAGCATTCCGCAGTAAATGCTTACTTTTTTAGTGATAACTCATTATTAATTATTGCTTGTAATGTCAACATAGATGTAATTAATTTGTGATGCATAAAATTTATAAAATAAGGAAAAAAAACTATTTTTATCAAACAAAATAACAAACAAATTTATACTATAGCAATCCTATTTTATTCGTGTCAAAAATCTTACTGCTTTTTAGGAAACAGGGAACAAGGAACACTTAACTGGTGGGAGTTTCAGTTTTTTTATTTACTTTTTAATTTATGACGACCTATGCGCGGATTGCTATAGATAAATAAATATTTCCATTCAACTACTGGATTGACAAATCTAATAATTGTGCAAATTTGTAGGGGCGGGTTCTACATTAAATTAACAAGTTTAACCAAACCATTAGATCAAATAAACCCGCCCCAAAATAAATAGGCAAACTAATTAGCTGTGTCCGTCCACTACAAATAACAAGTATAATTTTTAAATAAAATTTTCAAGGTAAATATAATGTCCAAGATGCCAGATGTTAAATCAATTTTAGAGGTTTTACGACCAGTACAAGACCCCGAACTGCGTAAGAGTTTGGTCGAATTAAACATGATTCGGAATATTAATGTTGTTGATGGACAAGTTAAGTTTACTTTGGTTTTAACAACTCCAGCTTGTCCATTGCGAGAGTTTATTGTAGAAGACTGTCAGAAAGCTGTTAAGCAATTACCTGGAGTTACAGAAGTTATAGTAGATGTTACTGCTGAAACCCCTCAACAGAAAGCTTTACCCGATCGCCAAGGTATTGATGGAGTAAAAAATATTGTGGCTATTTCTAGTGGCAAAGGTGGAGTGGGAAAAAGTACAGTGGCAGTAAATGTGGCTGTAGCTCTGGCTCAAATGGGCGCTAAGGTAGGCTTGATTGATGCAGATATTTATGGCCCTAATGATCCGACAATGTTGGGTTTAGCAGATGCTAAGGTTATGGTACAACAGGGACAATCTGGAGAAGTAGTCGAACCTGCTTTTAATCATGGGGTAAAGTTAGTTTCTATGGCTTTCCTAATTGATAAAGACCAACCTGTAATTTGGCGTGGCCCTATGTTGAATGGAATTATTCGACAATTTTTGTACCAGGTGCAATGGGGTGAGTTAGATTATTTATTGGTAGACTTGCCTCCTGGTACTGGTGATGCTCAGTTAACATTGGCTCAAGCTGTTCCTATGTCTGGAGCAGTAATTGTGACAACTCCTCAAACTGTGGCATTACTCGATTCCCGTAAGGGTTTGAAAATGTTCCAGCAGTTGGGAGTTTCTGTTTTGGGAATAGTGGAAAATATGAGTTATTTTGTACCCCCAGATATGCCTGAGAAAAAGTATGATATTTTTGGTTCTGGTGGTGGTGAAATAACTGCTCAAGAATTGGGAGTGCCTCTTTTGGGTGGGGTTCCTTTGGAAATTCCCATCAGAGAGGGTGGAGATGTTGGAATACCTATTGTAGTTAGCCATCCTAATTCTGTATCAGCTCAAGAGTTACGAGCGATCGCTCAAAAAATTGCTGCTAGAGTTTCTGTTGCTGCTTTGGCATAAAAAAATTCATAAATGGCACAATAATTACAATTAAAAAACTTTAGCTTTTATAAAGTAAAATTTAGCAAATATTTAATAGGAGTAGACATAATGATTTTACCTGGTGTAGCAGTTAGAGTTAAAAATATTGGTGATACTTACTATGGTTTTCAAGGACAAGTTCAACGAGTAAGTGATGGAAAAGTTGCTGTATTATTTGAAGGGGGAAATTGGGATAAGTTAGTTACTTTTAGATTGTCGGAGTTAGAGTTAATAGATGCAACGGCAGGTCGTAATAAAAAATAAGGGTATTTAGGAGTTAGAAATTGTTGACAAGACAAAGGAAGGGTGGAAAATAGCCCTCTCTATTTCAGTAAGTATTTCCTGCGGAATGCTGCGCAAACAGCCGTAAGCTATAAGTTATTAACTTAAGTAAGTAAGTAGGTAGGTAGGCATAAATAAAGATTAAAATAAAAAATGTGAAAAATAACCTAAAAGGAAATTATCAAAATTTTTTCACTATTTTGAATTTAGATTGGTATTGTACTGATAATTAAACCTGCCTACTTATTAAGTAGAAATTAGTCTCCAAGGAGAATTAAAAGTTACGGATAAAGTATACTCCTTTAACCATATAAATTATTCATTTATACATCAGAACATCTGATTGCTGACCTCTAATAGCTGTTGGTGCAGCATTCCGCAGGAAATGCTTAACTATTTAATTTTAATTCCTCACTATTTGTGGATTAATGAAAATATGCTTTTTCAACATAAATATATCAATAAATTTATAAAAGGCAGTAAAATCATTACTTGATTCCAGTATAAAATAGCCCTAGAAATAGATATTATTTGCACTTAATTAATTAGGGGTAAATAGTAAGCATTTAGGCGTAAGCAAGCCTCCTCTAGAGAAACTTCGTTTTTCATGTCGCGCAGCGAAACAGCTCTTGATATCTAATAAAAGCTTTATTTCCACCTATTATTAAACCAGAATTCAACTTACTACAAAAAAATCATAAAAATTAGCTCTATATTCATTTTAAAGGCGAGGTATTATTGCTAAAAGCTGAGAGCTGAATGCTTACATTAAATAAGATTGTAAAGTTTCGCTTTAAGCGAGCAAAAGAAAATTCCTAATTTTAAGTATCCTGCTGAAGTAGAAGATAAGCTGTGGTGAATTTAAAATTTAATTGTTCCTATAGCAATCCTAAATAGGTTGTGATAAATTAAAAAGTAAATAAAAAAGTTGAAACTCCCACCTGTTCGCTATTCCCTATTCTCTATTCCCTAAAAAGCAGTAAGATTTTTGCCAAGAATAAAATCGGATTGCTATATTAATTTTTGCTAGTTGAAACTCTTGTTAAATGCTAGAAGTTCCTGAAAACTAAATAGAAGTTTTTGGAAACTTAGTTTTTGGCTACTAAATTCAAATTTTTGAGATTAATTTTCAGAGATGTCTAATACTCAATATTTTACTAATAACTGATAACGAATAACTGATAGACTGATCACTGATAATAGATTATTTATAAAATAAGTATTAAAAGAGTGAGTAATGACCAAAATATAGCAAGTCTTAGTAATTAAGGGATTGAAATCTGGTAAGTAGATAGATACATTGCTTTATTTTTAAGAAAAATAGTTTCGATTATTTCTTCCTACTTGTTCCCTGTTCCCAGTTCAGTTTTCCCTATCTCCTTAATTTATATTTCTTGTACAAACAATCTGTAACTAATAACTAATAACTGATAACTGATAACTGATTATGCGTCTTCCTTTACCCCAGTTTAGCAACACAAATCGTCAGAATAATTACATAGCTGAAGTAATAGAAACTGCAACTACAGAATTTTTAGCTCAGTGTTTAGAACCAGAAGAATTAGATTTTCCAATGATGCCTGCTTTTGGTACTTGGGTAAAATCTCAAGATGAACAATCAGGAAATATGATTTATGGAGTAGTTTATTATGCGACTACTTTACCTATTGATTCGGTACATAGAGCTAGAGCTTTAGGAATGTCTTTACCTGAATTAAGGGAGCAACAACCTCAAATTTTTGCTATGTTGAAGACCGAATTTAGAGCAGCTATAGTTGGTTTTTCCTCTCCAGAAAATTTGAATGGTTCTCAAGCAGAAAATGGGAGAATTTATCAATATATTCCACCTCGTCCGCCTCAAATACATCAGGCTGTTTATTTATGTGAACCAGAGGAAATAATTAGATTTAGTGAAAAGTTAGATTTTTTACGGACATTATTACAGTTAGCAAATTCTCCTGTTGATGCTTTAGTTGCTGCTACTATTAGAGAAATTTATCAACTCAGAAAAGCAGACCGTAATTGGTTAGTTCAAGCAGGTAGAAATATGAGTGTTTTATTGAGAGATGATTATGACCGTTTAAAAATAATATTAGGGCAAATACATCCTTAAATAATGGATAATGGATAATTAATAATGAAGAATTAATAATGAAGAATTAAAACTATAGTAATCCTATTTTATTCCTTGCAAAAATATTGCATTTTTGGGGAAATAGGTAATAATTTCGGAGTTTATCTGTAGTTTTTTAATTGTTACGACTAATTGTTAATTGTTAATTATTAATCACCGAAAATTTGTGGTCAAAAGCCTCCCCCTGTTAACTATGCTTTATCAACATTTCTCTTCACATAAAACTTAGACATTATAGACAAATTATGGGTTGCTCTTGGTTAGGCTTTTTAGGGATAAAAAAAGCCTTTTTATTGCAGAGGTATTTCATTAATTGATAATGGATAATGGATAATTACAAGATGGTTTTAACCGTTACGGAATTGAATATCGGGAAATATCATTTCTTTTTTTCCCCTATCCAAGGGGAGGCTT
>JBFRWR010000482.1:0-4091 GCA_051439685.1 Trichodesmium sp. | reverse complement strand
CCATGACGATTTTCATCTTGACACCAATTTTCAAAGAAACGGAAAATAGGATAAATTCTATCTTCTGGATGAGCTTCTAAATGACGATAAATAGTAATATAACGCCAATAACCAATTTTTTCCGATAAATAAGTAGCGTAGAAAATAAACTTTGGTTTAAAGAAAGTATATTTACGACTCTTAGTTAAAAAACCTAAATCCAAAGACAGATTAAAATCTGACATTGCCTTATTCAAAAAACCTGCATGACGAGCTTCATCTCGTGACATTAAATTAAAACACTCAGCCAAAACAGGACTTTTATCTTTAAGACGACGACCTAATTCTTTATATAGTAAAAAACCAGAAAATTCAGCAGTACAAGAACGTTCTAGAAACTCAACAAACAAACGACGAGTTTCCCCATCAATATGCTCCCAAGATTGTTCAAATTCCTCATCTCTAACAAAATGATGACGATTATAATCTGTACGAAATTCTTCCAAAATAGCCATCAATTCATCTTCATTCACAGAGATGTCCATATTAGCCATCTCATCAAAATCTGTTGTGTAGAATCTAGGTGTAAGGATAGTTTCTTTAGAGGGGACTTTTACCCCTGGACGCATTTCTTCAAACGCTGGTTTTTTCAGAGAATCTACCATAAGTTTTGTTGTTTTCTTAATTATGAATCTATGTTTATCGATCTGGAGTAGCAAATTTTGGTAAAAATTGTGCCACTCATTTTAATAAATCCCTTTTATTTTGAAACTCTCACCATCGAGATACCCACATTAATTCAGACCCAATTTTGATTTATGGCCTTGTTTATCGTCCTTGGTGCTAGAGTTAGGTTATTCCTGTTAGCTATAGTATCTAATGGATGTCTGGGATTGATTATAATCCCAAGTTCCTCTATAGCATAGGACTTCCCTCGGATTCAATTAAAATGGAATTAAATTTTCCACGCTATATAGTTTATCAATCTCTAGGACTTTAGGGGGTCTAATTTTCGTTAAGAATTGCAAAGTATATATACCTGCTAATGTTATATAGAAGATATAGACGAAATTAAATAACAGTTTTCACTCTTGTAAACTAGACGTTCCATGGAAATTTCCTACAACGGTTTATGTTGTGAGGATTGTATTCTATCTTTCTAAAAATCTGTGGGTTTCGAGACCAAAGCCCTAAAGTTGTTTTCACAAATCATTTAGTATTGCTATATATTGTTACTGGAGAGTACAAATTTCTCCCAAATAATGATTTGCTTTCAAGACTGAAAGTATTAAGGGAAAAGCCTTACAGCACCTACATTTCTCAATAGAAAGTTTCTAACCTTTAGATAGCTGAAAGGCTGATCTAGCAATAGTTATTCCCAGAACTTTACACTGTCTAGTATTGTTACCTTTGAGACTAATAGGTTAGTCAAGATAGAAATTTTTCCTGCTACGATAAAAATTAAAGTCTCAAGCCTAGTTAAACTTATGAAAATATTAATCATAAATTCCCTTGGCAGAGTAATCAGTATTAAAATATTAATCAATATTTATAACTAAATGAACAATATAGGATATAGTTACCTATTTTGGGCAGCTTGCTTACTCGGCTTAAGTGGATGCCATCGTATATATAATGGAAAAATTCTGACAGGTCTAGTTTGGCTCTTTACTTATGGCTTATTTGGAATAGGCCAATTTATAGATCTATTATTAATTCCGAGTATGGTAGAGGAACATAACGCCAAAGTTAGAGCAAAAATGGGCATTTCAGCCCAAGGTATCCCATTATATCAATCAAATGGGGCGATCGCTATGAAAGCCTCAACTCCTAAAACCCGTCAACAGTTAATGGTTGCTTTACTCAAATCAGCTTCTACTACAGGAGGAAAATTATCTGTTACTCAAGGAGTTATGGCAACAGGAGCTACCTTTGAAGAAGTAGAAGAAACCCTGAAGGAAATGCTCAAAACAGGCTATGTCAGTATAGATAATCATCCAGATACAGGGGTAGTTATTTATGATTTCCATGAACTTTGACTACTTTCAAGACTCAAGTCATATAAATTTTAGTTAAGAGTTTAATGTTTTAAATTTTAGACCTCTGCAAAAATTAAAAATAGAATCAATTATTATTTAGAAATTATCAATTACTCCTCCCTGTTCTATGTTCCCTATTCGCTCTTTTCTAGAGATATCTTTTATATATAACTAGACAGTAAAAAGTTCTAGAAATAACTATTGTTAGCTAAGGTTGGCAGCTATCTCTAGGTTAGAAACTTTCTATTCAGAACTGTAGGTACTATAAGTCTTTTCTCGTAATACTTTCAATCTTGAAAGCAAATCATTATTTGGGATAACTTTATACTTTCTAGTATATAATCTTGAAAGTTTTCAATACAAGCTTGTTAGTAATTTACTTAATTAATAATCAATAATCAATAAAAGATATTTAGTTAGAATTTGCTAAAAAACTCTTTCGCTAAGTGCAAGAGTTAGGATATATATGAAGAGGTAATATCAAATCCTTTGGCTACGGAGTAATATAATTTCTATCATTAGTAGAAATATAGAAATCCTATTTTATTCGTGGCAAAAATCTTACTGCTTTTTAGGGAATAGGGAATAGGGAATAGGGAATAGGGAACAGGTGGGAGTTTCAACTTTTTTATTTACTTTTTAATTACCCGCAACCTATGCGCGGATTGCTATAAAAGGTTATTCTACTTCAGAAGATATATAGCAATTCTCAATTGTTCGTAACAAGTTTTATAATAGCTAAAAAGAGCTGAAAACCTTAAAAATTATGGCTCCTAACTCCTAACTCCTAACTCCTGACTCCTGACTCCTGACTCCTGACTCCTGACTCCTAACTCCTGACTACTCCCAAAATACGTCAACCGATTAGAGGATTGCTATAGCAGTCCTAAATCATTTGTAAAAAAATCAACAAGAGAAATAATTATATCTTGATTTTTCAGCCTTTGTCTGCTATGTAGAGTAATTTTTTGAGCTTTTGACACTGAAAAGCTGGCACTTTTTTCACTTCCCAAAGACTAAAGCTTTTATCTGTAAGTGCTTTGAGAGTTAATTAGCCAGCCCTAATTCGGGCTTTCTGAAAAAGTCTCATGGGTGAGGGTAGGACTCAGGACAAGGACTCAGGAGTTAGGATAGTTATAGATGAGGTAGTAGGAAAAATAGTTCCTTAATTTTTCTGTCCTAGTTAGCCTTTAATCCTAACTTTTTGAACCTTTGAGAGTTAAAACCTTAACTTTTTCCATAGCTCAAAAGGGACTTACCTTTACCTGTCAATGCTTTTAGATTTAATCAGCCAGCCCTAATTAATATTATTTGAGGTCTTCCATAGTTACTAAAATTAAGATAAGATAGTAATCTATCTGTAAAATTATCTGTATTTAGAGAATAGAATAAATCTTATGGCTGTACCAAAGAAGAGGACCTCAAAATCTAAGAAAAATATGCGGAAGGCTAACTGGAAACGCCAGGCTAGACTACAAGCAAAGAAAGCCCTATCACTAGGGAAATCAGTATTAACTCAACGTTCCCATAGCTTTGTATATCCAAGTGATGAGGAAGAAGAAGAAGATTAATTAGCTAGAGCTTTTTTTATTTAGTTAGCTGTTTGTGAAAAGTCAAGAATTAGTTAACTATAAAAGGATAAAGCTCCATTCTATAAGAAGCTTGAGAATATCCCGTTATTATATCTTAAAGTGTAACGGGAGAAAACTTCATAAACTCACTAAATTGACAGTAGATGATACTGTCAAGAAAATTATAATTAGAATAGCTTAACTTACAAATGAGAAGTTTTTTCTTCTGAAACACCCTCATAGTAAGAAAGCTTTCTCTCAATCTAAACTTAAATGACTATATATCTGCTCACCAGGAAATTAACCAACTAGCATTTGTCTGAGAAACTAATGAGAAACTAATTAGGGGTTGCTGATTAAATCTAAAAGTCTTTATCTATAAAGGTTATAGTCTTTTTGTATCCAGAAAAAGTGCAACAATTCGTGCTAAAACTACCAAAAAGTCAGGATTTTAGGCAGACCAAGGGTAGAAAAATCTCCGAACAATTATTTCTCTGATGTT
>JBFRWR010000481.1:0-11227 GCA_051439685.1 Trichodesmium sp. | reverse complement strand
TCTTAGTTATGGTTTATATTGGTTACTAAAACAACCGATTTTATGGTTATCTCGGCGACGGGTTTATTATAGCGATCGCCTATCTTGTAATTTAACTGGTAATCCTAATGGTCTGACACGCGCTCTTTTAAAAATTACAATTGGTATGGCTAATGATATTGAAAATCAAGGCAAAATCAGGAATTTATTAGAGAGTTTTGAAATATTAACGCCAGTAGGAATAAACCAAGCTATTACTACTGGAAGTGTTATTTCATCTAGTGGTTTTGAATCTATTTTTAACTGGGATATTTCTAACCCATATCGTCGATGGTTAGAGATTAATAATACTCATCCTTTGATTGGCGAACGTTTAAAAACATTAGGATTATACGCTAATTTCTGGAAACTAGAAACAGAGTTAAATTTAGAAAATATCAATGCTGATGTAACTGCTAAAAATAAATTAAGCCCTACTCAAACAAAGAATATGTCAACTCCACAAAAGCGTGCTTTACAAAAACTTTTGCTTCAGGGTTCTCCTTTTTTTGGCATATTAATAGGCTTGATTTTTGCTGTTTTATTATGGATAATTGGTGGAATTTCATCTGCTATTGGTCTTTGGCGTTTAGATTGGTTATGGGGAGATATTTCGATTTTATTAGGTTGTTTAGCTATGGGTTTTAGTATTGGTATTTTAGTCAGAATTAATCATTTTTTCCCCGATATAAAACCAACTAAACTTTTAGAGAATCCTAACTTAATCAAATTATTAACAAACCTAGATACACTGCCATTAGATAGTCAACCAATTAAATTGCAAGGCAAACTTATTGGTAAAAGCGGAATGAGTAACTGGTTGGGACAAGATTTGATTCTACAAACAACAAGAGGTCTGGTGAGGTTGCATTATTCCGATCAATTTGGTCCTGTTGGAAACTTATGGCCTAAAATAAATCGTCCTAGCGATCTTGTTGGTAAGTCTATAACTGTTACTGGTTGGTGGAGGCGAGGAGCTACTCCCTGGATAGATATAGATGATTTAAAAACTGAAAATGGCCAATGTTTACCAAATGGTCATCCTATTTGGTCAACTATTTTAGCGTTTAGTCTAGCTATATGGGCAGCCTATATTGTGTACATCGGCACAATTTAACTATGGCTTGCTGAATAATAGTAAAAGTAATGCCGAATTAGGTTTTTAGCCTTTTTAAGAAATATAAAGTCCTAAATTTTGGCCTTTCAAGCCTGAAAATACTGCCATTTTTACCTATTTGGTATTACCTATTGTACTAATCCTATCAATGTTTGCTACAAATAACTAACCTAGTTAAGCTTAGACCCATTGAAATTGCATATCCTAAAACAGAGGAACCAGTCCCATTACCAAAATAATTTGGTTTAGAGCAAGGTCTGGATCGGCAAAATGTTTTTGGAGACTTGCTCAAATCCCCGTTACAAAAAAAACTTCTGACTTCTGACTTCGTTAACCTCTCCCCGTCTCCGCGTCTCCGCGTCAGTCAAAACTAGCAAGTTTAGATATATACAAGCTTATTAGGAGTCAAGAGTCAGAATGAATGACTTCGATACCATTTTTTTTGGGTTGTAAATTAGTATTATCTATCCTTGCCATTAGAAATTTTTAACAAAGCCTAAAATTATCAGATTATGTAAAGAAAGGTTGCGTTCTTCAAAAAGCTGTGTTACATTTATTTACATAAGGTTTCTTGAATTAAGTTACCTCATAGTTTTGTCTAGCCCAAGAGCGTAGTCCGATCTGAACAGTGTAGAGATAAAAATATAAATGTACACTGCTGACAGTAAATATCACCTGAAAAAATATAGTCTGTTAATAAGCAGTAAAGCTCTACTAAATCATAAAAGACTAAAGGTCTTGACTGGCAAAGTCTCAATCTCCCAACACAGCAAGTCCACCAGCCGCACTCATCGGCTGGTTTTTTGGCTACCTAATTTTGCGATCATTGCTGATTTAATTAAAGATTACAAGAAGAAATTAATTGTGCTACAAGGTACAAATAAATAGTGAAATTTTAGAAAAATATGTAGATATTGACTTATGGTTATGATAAGTTTATAGTAGTGAAAAAATAACTTGCCTGTTAAAAAAGGAAAGATAAGCGGTAAACATTTCTGGTTTGTGGGAAATTTGCTTGAAAAATAAGGCAAATATTATGATTAAGTGTTGTTCCTCAGAAGTAAGAAGTATGCTTAAAAATGATGTAATATTAATAGTTAGGTTGTTTGAATTTAGAACGCTTTCAAGTTATATTTAGAATTTAGGGCTATAAGTGTCTAGCAAATGAATATCAAAATAAATGATTTAGCAATTCCTATAGTCTTGTTTTGTTGAGTGATGACCGAAAAGTTTAAAAAACAACCCGATAAAATCAAATTATTTGCCAGATTTGACCAAAATGAGAAATGGAAAATTATCTCACCTGTAGTGAATGTGAGTATAGATATTTGTAAAATTTTTTCACATTTCACAGTTAGGAGTAGTTTTTTTGACTAAGCTCTTCTTTATGTTTTAAGTCAATTTTAGTTGACTAAATTTTTGTTGATTCTAATTAAGCAAGTAAAAGTTAAAGTGTGGAGGAAATTCGTATGTCAATTCGTTTGTATATAGGTAATTTGCCTAAAGAAGTAATGGAACGTCAAGAACTCCAAGATGTTTTTGCGGAAGAAGGTGAAAGTGTTGTCACTAAACTGATCACAGATCGTAAAACGGGTAAATGTCGTGGTTTTGGCTTTGTGACGGTTAAAAATGATGAACAAGCTGACCAAATTATTGAAAAGTATAATGGCTTTCAATTTAAAGAAAGCCCTTTAAAAATTGAAAAAGCCTTACCTCGCGCTAAGAATAAAAGTGACTCAGAAAAAACTGAAGATGAGTCAAAACCAGCTACTAAGGCAAAAACTAAAAAATCTCGCCGTGATAAAGATAAAGGAACATCTACGAAATCAGGTAGTAGTTCTAGCTCTAGTGGTAATGATGCAGTTCAACCCGATCCCCGTTGGGCAGATGCTTTGGCAGAATTGAAAGAACGTTTAGCAGCTACTACTAATTCTTAGAACAATTCAAAATTTGTTAGTTATCAAGTATATGGTGGGAATTAAAATAAAACCCGCCAAAATTTGTGAACTTTGCTAATTTGCAAATATAGTATTAAGTAAGTAATTCTGCTGAAAAAATCTCATTTATAGCACTTTTCGCTATTGGTGAAGCACATTGCCATAAACAAAACCCCGTAGGGACGTTGCATGCAACGTCTCTACTGTGGTTTACTGTGCAGGAAAACCGCTATAAAACCAGTCATTATGGGTAAGCTCTTGTTGAATATTTTACTTCATACACTTGGAACCTGGGGTAAAGTTGCCATAAGTATTTTTAGTAACTAATAACTGGTAAAAAAAAATAGATGCAAACTTAGAGCTAAAGCCTTCGATTTATTATTAAATCAAAGGCTTTTTTTCCAGATATATAAATTTAGGACTTACGCAAAAGGACTATAATAATATAGTAAATCAAAACCCTAAAGTCTCACATAAGTAGTATTAAAATTCATAGATTGCGTAAGTCCTGTAACTATTAATCTGAAATAGAATTAAATAGGTTCTAGAGTATTCAAAAATTTCTGGCTTTATAGCATAAATAAATTCCAGAGACCTATAAAACTTTTGACCTAAGTAATGCCACAGGCAAACATAGCAACTTCCGAGGAGTAGAAACGTAAGCTCGATGGTTAAAGACATCATATTGATTACGCTCAATAGCATCTAAAATCTTACTGTAAAGCATAGAGGCAGACCAAACAGGCCAACGAATATCAGGATTCAAACCCCTAATACCTCTCTCAGCATCAACAAAAAACTTACGCGCCCTGTGAATCTGAAATTTCATCAATTCTCGCCAACGGTTATCAATTACGCCATTCAACAAATCTTCTTCAGTGTAGTCAAATAAAGCTAATTCTTCTAAAGGAATATAAATTCGACCACGACGAGCATCTTCTCCTACATCTCTCAGAATATTTGTCAGTTGATTGGCAATTCCGAGGGCGATCGCCTCCGAGACAGGAGTCTGTATTTCTTTGTGGCGATTCCATGGAGCCACAGAATTTGAATTATCAAATCCCATAACTGGCATAGTCATCAAACCAACTGTACCCGCCACTCGGTAACAATAAAGTTCTAGTTCCTCAAATGTCTTGTAGCGACTACGGTACAAATCCATTTGTTGGCCAGCAATCATATCACGGAATGGTTGTATATCTATGGGGAATTTAGATAAAGTATCTACCAATGCCACATCTACATCTTCTAAAGGATAGCCAGCAAAGATAGATTCCAGATTTTGTTCCCACTCTTGGAGAGTTTCTGTTGTTGTCGAACTTGACTTAGGTCCATCTACCAGCTCATCAGTACGACGACACCAGACATAAATTGCCCAGATCGCCTTACGTTTAGCCTCTGGCATTAACTGAGTACCCATGTAAAAAGTTTTAGAATAAGTAGCTGTGACTTGACGACACATCTCATAGGATTCTTCTAAAGATACCAGGGGTGAACGAGTCATGCGTTGGTGAGAATATTTAGACCGTTGCAGCATTCTTTGCTGGCTTTCGAGTTGTTTGTTGCAGGTTTGCATGAGATTCAGGGTAAGTAGAAGCGTTAGCGATCGCCTGCGCTGTTAGCTTGCCAGAAAGTACAGCTCCTTCCATGCTAGCAAGATAGCGCTGCATTGTATACTCTCCCGAGAGGAAGAAATTTGCAATTGGTGTTACTTGGGAAGGGCGACAGTCTTGACGACCTGGAGTAGCTTTATATACAGAGCGGGGCGTTTTAACAACATGAGATTTCAATAACTTAGCTGGAGATTCTCCTGTAAAGTGATCAGGGAATAATTTTTCCAACTCTGCCATTGTTGCTGCGACTATTTCTTGATCGGATTTAGCTATCCAATCTTTGGCAGGCGCTAATACCAACTCCAACATGGAGCGGTGAGGATTAGCATATTCACGACAAGTATTACTCATGTCTGCATAGACACTGAGTAGGGGTGATCTGGAAAACAGTAAATGGTCTATGTCTGTAAGCTTCCGATCAAACCATAGATGCAGATTAATTACTGGTACACCTTCTAAACCATTAAGCTTTTGGAAATATTCCATCTGCTGCCAGGGTTTAGGTAACATGACCTTCAGAGGATCGACTGGCATTGCTGAGACATAAGCATCAGCCGTGAGAATATTGTCTTCTGCTCCATTTAATCCTCTAATTAGGAATCCACTAACTTGACCATCATCGTTCAGCAAAAATTCCTTAATAGGTGCATTTAACCTTACTTCTCCGCCTCCCTTGGTAATATGTTCTACCAGGGGTTGACATAATCTTTCTGTGGGTGAACCATCTAAAAATGCCATTTTAGAACCTGTTTTCTCTTGGAGAAAACGGTTTAGAGCTGTGAGAATTACGGTTGAAGATATTTCTTCTGGGCCAATAAAATTCAATGCTTTTGACATGGCAATGAACACTTCTTTCTCCACTCTCGGAGGGACATTCTGTTTTTTCAGCCATTCTGAAAAACTATATTTGTCCATTTGTTCCACATATTTTTGGCCTTGAATCATAGCTGGAATCAGACCGATGCCAAACTTGATTTTTTCTGGCCAGGTAAGCATATCATTATTACTGAGAATAGCCACTATTCCATTTAAGGGCGATGGAATATCAGGAAAATCAAACCGAGAGTAAGTTCCTGGTTTTTCTGGCTGATTAAAAATCATGGTGTGCTGTTTCCATTGCAGTCTATCCTCGATATTCAATTCCTTGAATAGCTGCAACATATTTGGATAAGCACCAAAAAAGATATGTAGACCAGTTTCGTACCAGTCTCCATCTTCGTCTTTCCAGGCTGCCACTTTTCCTCCGAGTACGTCCCGTCGTTCCAGGACTATCGGAGTATGACCCATGTCTGTCAAATATTTGGCACAGGAAAGACCTGCTAGACCTCCTCCCGCGATCGCGACTCGCATTTCCTTGGTAAAAACCTCTTAGATTAAATTTACTTGAATTTTTTATTAACTATTACTTTACAAGTTGTTACAAAATTCAGCAAGACCTAATTAAATTATTTTTAATTTTTCTGAACATATTCCACGATAATTTTGACAAAATATCATAATTGTGGTAATGTTACAGCCAAATTAGTAATAATAGTGATATTATCTTAATAAAGTTTAAGAATAGCTAAGTTAGCTGTTCAATAATTAATAACAGATATAAGAATAACAGAGTAAAGGACAGAGGCGGTAACAAAAAAATAAATTTAGGAATAAAAATTGAGAATCAATTTAGGAACAGGACAAAAAAAGGCCAAGTAAAAGTCGATAGTGGAAAAGGGTGAGGCAATCCTCAAAGACCAAATAAATTGACGAGATAGAATAAAAAACAATAAGGACAGAAAAAACAAACTAAGGCATGGGTAAAGTAGTCGGCATAGATCTGGGTACAACAAACTCCGTAGTTTCCGTGATGGAAGGCGGAAAACCTACAGTGATCGCCAATGCAGAAGGAATGCGGACAACACCATCTGTAGTGGGATTCACTAAAGAAGGAGAACGAATAGTCGGACAAATGGCCAGAAGGCAATCAGTTCTGAATCCCCAGAACACCTTCTATGGGGTCAAACGATACATTGGACGTAAATACTCTGAACTATCTCCAGAGTCAAAGCGAGTTCCCTATACGATTCGTCGAGATGAATATGGCAATGTCAAAATTAAATGTCCTCGAATGAAACGAGATTTTGCTCCAGAAGAAGTCTCAGCTATGATATTGCGGAAGTTAGCAGATGAGGCCAGTCGTTATTTGGGAGAAGAAGTAACAGGAGCAGTAATTACCGTACCAGCCTATTTTAATGATTCTCAAAGACAGGCCACTCGTGATGCAGGAACTATTGCAGGTTTGGAAGTTAAACGTATTCTCAATGAACCAACTGCTGCGTCTTTGGCCTATGGATTAGAAAATACAGAAAACCAGGTAATTTTGGTCTTTGACTTGGGTGGAGGCACATTTGATGTATCTATATTAGAAGTAGGAGATGGAGTATTTGAGGTCAAGGCTACCAGTGGAGATACTCAACTAGGAGGTAACGACTTTGACCAAAGAATAGTAGACTGGTTAGCCGAACAATTTTTAGAGGCAGAAGGAATAGATTTAAGAAATGACCGTCAGTCTCTCCAAAGGTTAACCGAAGCAGCAGAGAAAGCAAAAATTGAATTATCTGGGGTTGGGGTGACAGAAATTAATCTTCCTTTTATTACAGCCACAGAAGATGGCCCTAAACACCTAGAAACTAGATTAACGAGGTCTCAGTTTGAAGGACTTTGCGGGGACTTAATTCCCAAAATCAAACGGCCTGTGAAAATGGCATTAAAAGATGCAGGTATTAGTCCATCTTTGATTGATGAAGTAGTATTAGTCGGGGGTTCAACTCGAATTCCGTTTGTCCAAGACTTAGTTTATTCTCTGATAGATAGAGAACCAAATCAGGGAGTTAATCCTGATGAAGTTGTAGCAGTGGGAGCTGCTATTCAGGCCGGAATTTTAGCTGGTGATGTGCGAGATATACTACTGTTAGATGTTAGTCCATTGTCTGTAGGGTTAGAAACTATTGGGGGAGTGATGAAAAAACTCATTCCTCGGAATACTACTATTCCCGTCAGACGTTCTGATATTTTTTCTACTTCTGAAAATAATCAGACTTTAGTTGAGATTCATGTCATCCAGGGAGAACGAGAAATAGCTGCCGATAATAAGTCCTTGGGAAAATTTAAGCTAACTGGTATTCCTCCAGCTCCAAGGGGTGTACCTCAAGTACAAGTGGCCTTTGATATTGATGCCAATGGTATTTTGCAGGTAACGGCAATGGACAAAACTACTGGCAGGTCTCAAAGTATTGTGATTCAGGGAGCTTCTACTTTAACTCAGCAAGAAATTGCTCAGATGATTCGGGATGCAGAACAATTTGCTGAAGCAGATCGACTCAAACGGGAGCGAGTAGATAAGCGAAACCGAGCTGAAGCTTTGGCTTTTCAAGCAGAACGACAACTCCGAGAGCTGGCCTTGGATTATGGAATGCAATTTGCGGCCAGAAGTCGTCAACGCATTGAAATGTTGATTCGGGAACTACGAGATAGTTTAGAACAAGATGATGAACGGGGAATCGATCAGGTAGGAGTTGATTTACAGGATGCTCTCTATGATTTGAAACGAGAGATTTCAGTTTATGCTTCTGAAGAAAGTGATGATGATTTCTTTGGTTCAGTCCGCCGGACAATATCTGGAGATGACCGTGACCGTAGACCCAGGGAACGTTATGATTATGATTATGACAGTAATTATCGTAATCCCCCTCCTGATCGAGTCAGTCCTTATCGACCTAGCCGTTATTCTCAAAGTCAAGATTGGGATGATGATGATGATGATTGGTTGTAATTCTTGTAGATAGATTTTAGATTTAGCTTGAGATTGTTTCTCACTCACTTGCAATATATTTTTGCTTTCAAGTGAGAACTCTAAAATCTGCTACTATTTTGCTTTCAAGTCTCAGAGAAAATATTTATAGTAAAGACTACTTATAAATTTAAGTTATTTAAGTTAGCAGATGCAAAACTTTCGGAATTATTATCAGATTCTAGATATTTCTAAAGATGCTTCAGTGGATGAAATTAAGAAAGCATATAGGAGACTAGCGCGACAATTTCATCCAGATGTAAATCCAGGGAATAAAGAGGCAGAAGAAAAGTTTAAAGATATTAATGAAGCTTATGATATTTTATCAGATTTAGAAAAGCGGGAACAATACAATAAATTTATTGGATATTGGAAACCGAAAGGAATTGGCAATAGGATCGGAATGCGAGTCCCTGATTTTAGAAATTGGGGGGATAATCTTCAGGGAGATGGACGTAGAGGAGAAAAAGGTGTAGATGTTAGTGAGTTTTCTGACTTTAATACATTTGTAGACCAGTTGTTAGGTCGTCGTCGAGAAGTAAGAACTCCAGCAACAGCGACTAGACCAAAACCTCAGTCATCAAATGTTTATCGCCCTGGTCAGAAAAAAGCTGTTTATAAAGCAGCAGAACGGGAAGCAAAACAGGATATTGAGGCCAGGTTAACTTTACCGTTGGAAAAAGCTTTTGTGGGAGGAACTGAAAAAATCCGTTTGGAGGATGGGCGCTCAATCGAGGTAAATATGCCTGCTGCCATGATTAGTGGCCAAAGAATCCGCTTGAGAAATCAGGGTATTGGTGGGGGTGATTTATATTTAAAGATTACGATCGCTCCCCATGGTTTTTATCAGTTACAGGGAGCGGATATTTTTTGTGAATTGCCTATTACTCCTGTGGAGGCGGTTTTGGGTGGAAATATTGAGGTGCCGACTTTGGATGGTTGGGTAAAGATGAAGTTACCTGCTGGTGTTGTTTCTGGTCAACGTTTGCGTCTAGCAAGTAAAGGGTATCCTGATGGTAGAGGCGATCGCGGGGATCAATTGGTGGAAATTAAAATTGTAACTCCGAAGGAACTGACTGAGGAGGAATTGGAAATATATCAAAAGTTACGGGAAGTTGAGAAGTTTAAACCACGGAAAGATTTACCTGTTTGATTTACTTTTGTTGTGTTTTATAATCTCAGCTTTTATCTTTTTGAATACCGAAAAATCAGGGTTATTTCGGAATAGGAAATAGGCAAAAATTTTAGCGATTATTTTGATAGAAAAAATAATATTTTGATGATTTATAATTAATCAAACAAATAGTTATCATGGTAAAGCATTGCTGTTGATAAATAAATTACATGAAAGATGCAACTATTGCTTTGCTAGGCAAGGCAAAACAAAATTTAGAGGCGGTAAAAATATTAAGAGACAGAGGTTTTTATCATGTTGCTATTACTCGCAGTTATTATGTAATGTTTTATGTGATGGATGCAATTTTGCAAGAAAACGACTTACTATTTACTAGCCATGAAGAGCGAATCGAAGCATTTGAAAAATATTTTGTGTTGACTAATCATGTAAAAAAATATTTTCAAGAATATTTATTAGAAAGTTTAGCATATCGGTATCAGGCAGATTATGCACCTTTGTGGCAAGCTGAAAAAACAGTAGTTGATAAACAAATAGAACGTGCTGAAGAATTTGTAGAATTAGGGAATAAATTTGACTTTAGTAATTTATAACTAGATTTAACCAAGTAGTTAGCAGTCAGCGGCCAGGAGAATTTTTGGGGATACCCTCATATAGAATCCGCTTGAATAGTTGTTGTATAGTAGGGAGACGCGGAGACGCGGAGACGCGGAGATGGAGAGATGGAGAGTAGAAAGAGTAGACAGAAATGAACATATACTATATAACCGGATTGTATATCAGAGGAGCGATCGCTACAACAAAAGCACAGCACTATAACTACCGAAATAGGATGGAACCATTCATACTAATATCAAGTAACATTAATTAACCGCAATGTAGGGACGTTGCATAACAAAAATGCGTTTTATGTCACGCAGTGAAACGTCCCTACAAAGTTTTGGTTATGGCAATGTGGTTCATCAAGAGCGAAAAGCGCTGTAATCCTTCCTTTTACACAAAAGATACCAACGGACATCATATTAGTCATCATCCCAGTCATCATCGCCGTATGAAACAGACCTAATATCAATTACACTGCCATCTTGACGGGTAATAGAAAAAGCATCAAAATCATCATCGTCATACTCACCCACTACTGTTACTTGTTCTCCCACCGATAAATTTACAGATTGGTTGGGGTAAACATCCACTAAAATTTGTCCCGTACCATCATCAAGCATAAATTCATTGTCCGAAACTCCTATCACTTGTCCAGAAATAGTCAGATTGCGATCGCGTCGTTGTAATTCTCCAATCGGAGTTTGAGCCAGACTGGGCGTAGCAATGGCAATAATTCCCATCCCTATAGCAATTGCTCCGATTAAACCTTTTGTGATACCAAATTTGATTAAACTCATAGTAATTTATTCCTCAATTAATAAATTTTCTCAAAGTATTTTTTTTAACTCACCTTCCGCACGTCAATTTGTAACATTAAAAGTAGTATGAAAATTAGTAGCTTGGTAGGTATTTATACTGTCTGGCTCCTACACTATGACCTTTCTCTGGAGTCAGATTATCAGGAAAATATTA